>NZ_HG322949.1:5527825-5579958 GCF_000723165.1 Janthinobacterium agaricidamnosum NBRC 102515 = DSM 9628 | reverse complement strand
TGCTAAGAGCCTATCCCAGTAGTGAGCGTCTTCTGCTGGCCGCGCATCGGGAGCGCGGACCAGGCGTGAGGAGGACGCGTGGCGGGCCACGCGACGACGATCAACGCAGTCCCCGTTCCTGAGGAGCGCCAGAAGAGGGCGTATTCATCTACTGGGATAGGCTCTAAGTAACCCCCAATAAATTATGGTGATTTCTGACTTTCATAAGCGGCGCTCTGCGGTGTTGCCCGCTGCTAGCAGTGCTCGCACTGCGTCGCAACGGGCGCCTTGCAGCGCATCCGGTTCTGTTTTTCATAACTTCACACTTTTTCCGAGGGTTACTTAGGTCTACGCCAAAAGCCGTTATGCGAATAAACGGCATGCAGTTCTCCTTTTAATAGGTGTTTCGGTAAGAACCACGCGGCCAAAGAATAAGGATGCGCGGCGATACGGTAAAGTGAATAAATCTGAACGTGCAATCAGAAAAATTACATTGTCACTAGAGAGGAATTCCCCCAACAATTGACGGCTTAATTGACCGCTCAGATTGCCGCCATGCCAAAACCAGATTCATGAATCAACAGGCTACGGCATGAAATGCCGGGTGCCATTCAGGCCAGCTGCACGCCGATCGCATTCACAAACGCAACGAGATCAGTGGGGGCACGCGAGCTTATTATTTTTCCGTCGACCACAACCGGTTCATCGACAAAGATCGCTCCCGCATTTGTCAGGTCGTTTTTCATGGCCCACCAGGCTGTGGCGCGCCGCCCCACCAGTAAGCCGGCGTCCGCCAGTATCCAAGGGCCGTGACAAATGGATGCGACGATTTTCTCGTTCTGCGCGACGGCACGGACGAAGGCCAGTACCTTGGGATCGGCTCGCAATGTATCAGGATTCCATGCTCCGCCTGGAATGACGACGGCGTCGTAGATTTCCGGCTCGGCGTCATCCAGCACTTTGTCAAACGCGATCCAGCCAGCCGTCTCGATATAGTGAATGGTCAGGATGTGGGTTTCACGAATCGCGGGAATCTGCAACCCAAACATCGGCGGATAAGAGGGCTTTTTCGGCGCGATCAGATCGACGGTGGCTCCGCGTGAGCGGAAAAAATGCAGAACTGTCGTCAGTTCAATTTCTTCCACCCCATCAGTCGCGATCACCGCAACGCGACGGTTGTTGTAAATCTTCGGATCCGTGGGCGCTTGCGTCCATAGATCATACAGCGGACGATTCTCTGGCGCATTGAACATTTCAGCGGCGGAAATGCGTGGAATGGCCGCTGAAGTTTCGGTACCCAGTAACGCGTTAAGGCCAATGGAAATATTGTTCATGGTTTTCTCCTAAAAAGTAACTTCCACAGGATGAGACTTTCCATGGGTGAGAAACAGTAGGCGGCGGTATATGCAGTTTTAATTTTCAATTAAAAGTGGTTACGATATGAAACCCATCAGATTTGAAGACCTGGAAATTTTTGTCCACGCCTTGAATTCACGCAGCTTTTCCGGTGCTGCCCGCATACTGGACATCTCTCCGGTGGTTGCAAGCAATGCGGTAAAACGTCTGGAAGAGTCGTTGGGCACACGCCTGTTCGAGCGAACCACAAGAAGTCTGCGCGTCACCGAGCATGGCATTCAATACGCTGTCTATGCGCAGGCGGCACTTCGTTCAATGAAGGACGGCACAGCGGCGATGTCCGCGTCAAAAAAATCGTTCGGTGGCAGTTTGCGATTGGCGTTGCCGTCCGATTTTGGCCGGAATCATCTGCTCGGCTGGATCGAAGAACATCTGGAAGATATTGGCCGACTTGAAATGAACATCTCCATCGGCGACACCTTGTTCGATCTACATTCCAGGCCGGTGGATTTGACCATCCGTTATGGCGTGGCGAAAGACAGCAGCTTGATAGTCTTGCCGATCGCGTCCGAAAATCGGCGGATACTGTGCGCATCTCCAGCGTATCTCAACAGCAACGGTTCGATTACCCGGCTGGAGCAACTCGTCCAGCATAATTGTTTAAGATTTAAACTGGATGGCGTGGTGCACAGCCGATGGAATTTCGGATCTGGACCAGAGAGTATCCCCATGGTGGTGGAGGGCAACCGCGTGACGGATGATGCGGAGTTGGTTCGGCGCTGGGCGGTCGCAGGATTGGGGATCGCATACAAATCCCGGCTCGATGTCGCCGAAGATTTGCAAGCAGGGAGACTAATTCATGTGCTGCCGGACATTCTGGGAGAACCGGCTCCGCTTTCCATGTGCGTCGTCCATCGCTCTTTGCTGACGCCAGCAGTCTATGCGCTCATTCGTTTCCTGAAAGGGCGTTGTCAACTTCATCTGTCTGCGCCAGTTTCCGGTGCTGTCAAAGCATAGTGCCCGCGCATTTCCAGAGAGACGGGCTGCGGCTCGCGGTCACTCCGGGCGGTCAGCGGACCCGGAGTGACCGTGATTTCGATGGGCGTTATAAAAAACGCCGGATGCGCGATGCCTCAGGCCTGCTTGACCTGCAGTCCAAGGTCCAGCAGCGACTGACGTGCATCTCCAAATAGCATCGATGTTTTCGGATCGACGAAGAGATCGTTTTCGACACCGGAAAAACCCTTGCCTTTGCCGCGTTTGAGGACAAGAACACTCTTGGCCTCGGACACCTTGAGGATCGGCATACCGAAGATCGGCGAGGCTGGGTTGGTGCGGGCGGCCGGGTTGACGACATCATTGGCGCCCACGACAATCGCGACGTCCGTTTCCGGGAAACGATCATTGATTTCGTCCATATCGATTAGCTTGTCATAAGGAATCCCGGCCTCGGCGAGAAGTACATTCATATGGCCAGGCATACGGCCTGCGACCGGATGGATGGCATAGCGGAGGTCTGCTCCGTGCTTCTCGATGAGGTCGCCAAGCTCCCGAATCTGGTGCTGAGCCTGTGATACGGCCAAGCCATACCCGGGTACCATGATTACGCGATCGGCATATGCCAGACGCAGCGCGGCGTCTTCCGCATTGGTGGCGGACATCTCGTTTCCGGTGACGGCTGACTCGACTCCCCCCGGGGCAGCCGAGCCGAAGGCGCCAAAGAGCACATTGGCGAAGGAGCGATTCATGGCCTTGCTCATCGCAAGCGAGAGGATCAAGCCGCTAAGGCCATCGAGCGCGCCAACGATGATCAGAATATTGTTGTCGATTGCAAATCCCGTGGCGACGGCAGCGAGGCCGGCATAGGAATTCAGCAGCGATACAACCACCGGCATGTCTGCGCCGCCGATCGGCAGGACAAAGAGGATTCCGACGAGCACAGCGATCACGAGCATCGCGGCGAAAACCCACGCTTCATTGGGCGACACGGTCAGCCAAGCCAAGCCGATGACGGCGGCGGCGAGCAACATCAGGTTCAAGGCATTTTGCCCGCGGAAAGTCAGGGGGCGGCCGGGCAGAATTTCCTGCAGCTTGCCGAATGCCATGAGGCTTCCAGCGACAGTCAGCCCGCCGAACAAGACCTCCAGTCCCAGTGCCAGAACCTGCCCATGAGAAAGCGACCCGGTCGCCACACTGTGGGTGTATTCGCCAACGCCCACCAAGGTGGCGGCCAACGCACCGAACGCGTGGCTGAGAGCGATCCGCTGCGGCATCGCGGTCATCGGCACCCACATGCCGAGCGGGTAGCCCGCCACCGCGCCGATGATGGCGCCGACGGCGAGCCACTCATAGTTGACGATGCGGGCATGAAGCAGCGTGGCCAATACGGCGGCCGCCATCCCGAAGGCGGCGAACTGCATGCCGCGGCGGGCGGTGTCCGGGCGTCCCAGAGCGCGCAGCGCCATGATGAAGAGAAACGCCGCGAGGAGGTAGGCGAGTTGGATCAATGTGTCGTTCATGATGTCGTGACGCTCGACGCGCCCTCCTTTGCTGGTTGCTTTTCCGTGGCGGTTGGCGCGCGCTTGAACATCGCGAGCATGCGGTCCGTAATCAGGAAGCCGCCGACAATATTGGCGACGGCGCAAGCCACTGCGATGGTTCCCAGTGTTGTCGCAAGAACTCCCTCAGCGCTTCCGGCCAAGACCAACGATGCGACCAGCGAAATGCCGGAAATCGCGTTGGTGGCGGCCATGAGGGGCGTGTGCAGCAAGGGAGGGATGCGGGTGATCGTCTGCATCCCGACAAAGCCGGCGAGTAGAAAGACAAAAAACTGAATGGTGGTGGTCGCACTCATGCGTTGGCCTCCTTAAGCTGTCGCTGATGAACTGGGACGGGCGGTTCGCCGCCAAGCAGCGGACCGGTAATGGGATCGGCAGGGTCCAGTCTGAGGTGGCCGGTATCGTCGATGAGGTGATCGAGCAGCGATCGGATGTTTCCACTGAAGAGCTGGCTTGCGGTTGTCGCCGCGGTGCTGGCAAGGTTTGTCGGACCGAGAATCCGGACGCCGCCAACGGTGACCAACTCATCCGGTCGCGTGAGCGCGCAATTGCCGCCGGTCTCAGCCGCGAGGTCAACGATCACGGAGCCCGGCGGCATCTGCGCAATGGCCGCCTCGTCGATCAATAACGGTGCCGGTCGGCCGGGAATCTGGGCCGTGGTGATGACGAGGTTCATTGAGGCCAGATGCGGCGCAAGCGCCCGGCGGAGCCGCTCCTGCTGTTCTGCGGATTGCTGTCCGGCGTAGCCGCCGGCGGCTTCCGCTGCCAGCATTGCCAGATCCACCGGCACAAATTTCGCGCCTAGGCTTTCGACCTGCTCTCGGGCCGCCTCCCGCACGTCGAACCCGTGCGTGACCGCGCCCAGCCGGCGCGCGGTTGCAATTGCCTGCAAACCCGCGACCCCTGCACCGATCGCGATCATCTTGGCCGGTTTGATGATGCCGGCAGCCGTCGTCAGCATCGGCAGCAGGATGTCGAGCAGGCGGGCTCCCTCAAGCACGGAGGCGTAGCCAGCGACGGACGCTTGCGAGGAAAGCACGTCCATCGCTTGTGCCCTGCTGATACGCGGAACACGTTCAAGAGCGAGATGCGAAACTTGCCGCTCTTGAAGCCGTTTCGCTAACGTAGCATCGCGGGTCCCGAGAGAAACAAGAACGCCGCCGGCGCGCGGCGCTTGGTTCGCGTTCGGAGCCCGGACTTTGACGATGATCGCTGAGCCATCGAGGACTTGTTGCAATTCTGCTAGGCGAGCTCCAGCATTCGCGTACGCGTCATCGGGGAAACCGGCCGCCAGCCCCGCGCCAATCTCAACAGTCACAATCGCCTTTGCGGAAAGCCGCTTCACATCAGCGGGCGTTAAAGCAACGCGGCGTTCTCCAAGGAGCTTTTCGCGTAGCAGCCCGATCGATACACGGGCCGAAGATACAGTAGTCATGATGTATTCCTAAGTTGGCGCCATGCCCGCCGGGCGCCCCTGAGGCGGCCCCGGCAGCCCAGACAATCTCGAGGCATCGGCGCCGCCGATAGGGGCGAGAGCGGGCAGGGCTTCGTCAGATTTGGGCTATGCCGCCATCGACAAAGATCTCGCTGGCTGCGATGAAGCTGCTGTCGTCGGAGGCCAGGAAGGCGACTGCCCGCGCCACTTCCTCAACTGTTCCGGTTCGGGCAAGGGGCGTTATGCTTGCCATATAATCCATGAAGGTGTTCATCGCCTCAGGGCTTTCGGCGGCGTTTGTATGTGCCGGTGTCGGAATCACGCCAGGACTGACCGCGTTGACCCGGATTCCACGGTCCCGCAAATCGGATGACCAAGTCCGGGCGAAGCTGCGGACCGCCGCCTTGGCGGCGCTGTAGACACTCCAGTTAGCCCACCCTTTAGAGGCGACAATCGATGCGCTGAGGATAATTGAGCCACCAGGCCCCATCAGAGGCAATGCCTTTTGCACAGTCCAGATCACACCCTTCACGAGCGTGTCCAGGTGATAGTCGATGTGTTCGTCCGTCAAGCTCCCCAACGGAGACGGGATGACACCGCCAGCATTGGCAAAAACGATGTCAAGGCGTCCTACTTCATTTCGAATTTGCTCATAGAGCCGATCAACATCGGCCGCTTTGGCGACATCGCCCTGAACGGGCGTTGCATTTGGCCCAAGAAAGGCCACTGCTGCATCGAGTTCAGCTTTTCTGCGGCCGGTTATGTAGACGCGCGCGCCGGCGTCCACAAAGACTTTGGCTGTAGCCAAACCGATCCCAGAGCTTCCGCCCGTGATGACTGCGATCTTCCCGTCAAGTTTTGCCATTTCTTCCTCCAGCTCGTTATCTGAGCACATGGTTTTCTAGAACTCGATAGCTCTAGAGATCATTGGACGTCCAGTCCAATTATCGAACCAATTCTAGGTCATCCAGTCTGATTATGCAACCGGTTTATCGCGCGCCGTACTTCAGCCAGGGGGCGGAAGATCGATCCGGCCGGATGCGAATTAGTGGTATAATGAATGGACTGATTTTGTGCCGAAAAAAATTGCAAATTGAGGATTGCGCATAGTGCAACAAAAATTCGTACCACTGAGCCGTTAAGGAGACGACCAAGTGAAGCGCAAAAGTTTGAGCCAGGATAGATGCCCAGTTGCCCGCAGCCTTGACATCATCGGTGACTGGTGGACGCTTTTAATCATTCGCGATGCTTTGGCCGGCGTAACCAGATTCAATGACTTTGGACGCAGCCTTGGTGCGGCAAAGAGCAGCCTCAGCACAAGAATCAAGGCTCTGGTGGACCAAGAAATCCTCGAGGTGCGTCCCGCATCAGATGGAACGGCGTATCAGGAATATGCCCTGACGATGAAAGGGCGTGCGCTGGCTCCCGCGCTCATCGGCTTGGCGCAATGGGGCGCATCCTATGCATTCGAGCCTGGAGACGCTGCATCCACATTCGTCGATAAGAAAAATAAGCGCCCGCTAAAACCGATTGAAATGAAAGCATCAGATGGACGAGTCTTGCAAGACAGCGACATTCAATGGCTTTCTGGCCTGGATTAAGAGCCTATCCCAGTAGATGAATACGCCCTGTTCTGGCGCCCCTCAGCAGCGGGGACTGCGTTGATCGTCGTCGCGTGGCCCGCCACGCTTGCTCCTCACGCCTGGTCCGCGCTGCTGATGCGCGGCCAGCAGACGACGCTCACTACTGGGATAGGCTCTAAGTCCCATTTCATGGCCGCCAGCTATCATCGCTTGTTCCCTTGCTAGCAGGATTGAAAATCATCTATTGGCAGCTCCGATACACTCTCTGAACATCGTGGGAAAGCTCGATGTTCGCTGATGGCGCGGCATTCTTGCGGCATAATTCCAGCGACATTCCTGCCATTGCCGACCAAAGGACCGACCTGCTTGAGCCCCCCGAACATTGCTGGCCGCACACACCGCCGTGTGCGTTTCTTGATACCCATGCTGTGCGGGATGCTGCTCCCGCTTTGCGCCGCGGCACAGCTCAGTGCGGCTCAATCCGCCATGGTGCAATTTGTGCACGACCATCGCGGGCAACAAATTCAGTTGCTGGAGCAACTGGTCAACCTGAATAGCGGCACCAGCAATGCCGACGGCGTCCGGCAGGTGGGCGAGCGGCTGAAACCGCAGTTTGAAGCGCTGGGCTTTGATGTTCAGTGGCATGACTTGCCTGAAAACATGCGGCATGCCGGCAGCCTGGTCGCCACGCTGGGTGCTCATCCCGGCAAGCGCATGCTGCTGATTGGCCACCTGGACACGGTATTTTCGCGTGACAGCCCGTTTCAGCGTTTTACCGTTTCCGAGGATGGCAGGAAGGCAAGTGGACCGGGCGTCATCGACGACAAAGGCGGCCTGGTCACGATTCTTTTTGCACTGCAAGCCTTGCACCAAACCGGAGGATTGAAAAACGCCAACCTCACGGTGGTGCTGGTGGGGGATGAAGAGCTGGCGGCACAACCGACCGAGGTATCGCGCAAGGCCTTGGCCGACGCCGCAAAGAACAGCGATATGGCGCTCGGTTTCGAGTTTGGCCTGTCGCCGGATGAACTGGTCGTCGGCCGCCGTGGCTTGAGCGAATGGCTGTTGAGGTCGACTGGCGCAGCGCAGCACTCGTCGACCATTTTTCAGCCGGCGGTGGGATTTGGCGCCGCGTTTGAAGTCTCCCGCGTGTTGAACGAGCTGCGTGGCGAGCTATCCCGAACGCCTGGCCTGACGATCAATCCCGGCCTGTTGCTGGGCGGGCAAAAGGTGCGCGAAGAGGAGGGCGGAGAGCGCGGCGTCGCCAGCGGCAAAAAGACCATCGTCGCCGGCCAGGCGCTGGTGCGTGGGGACCTGCGTTTTTCCAGCGATGACCAGCGCGATAGCGCGGAACAGGCAATGCTTGCCATCAGCAGCCATGCCTTGCCTGGCACGGCGAGCAGCGTGGAGTTTCGGCGCATTATGCCGGTGATGGCGGCAACGTCGGCAAACCAGCAATTGCTGGCTGAATATAGTGCGGTCAGCGAGAATCTGGGCGGGCCGCCCTTGCGGGCGATCGCGCCGGAAACGCGGGGCGGGGCGGACATTTCTTATATTGCCCAGTATGTTGCCGCCAGCCTGGATGGCCTGGGACCGTGGGGCGCGGGCGCGCATGGCGAACAAGAGACGCTGGACCTCGACTCCCTGGAGGTGGCCACCACGCGCGCCGCACTTTTCCTGGCACGACAAATCTCAGGCGGCGCCACCAAATAGCCGGCGATCAGTCCGAGCCGCGCCCGGGGCCGACCTGGCCTTCCGGATCGAAGGAAAACACACGGATTTCCGGCTGCTGGTCGACATTGCGGAAAATCCGCACCGTGATCACCACCGAGATTTCCCAGCGGCCCGGGGTATTGCTGACGTCCAGCGTATGTTTCCAGTCCTGCTTGATCAAGCGGTAGCCGCGCAGTTCGTCGAGCACCGTGTCCGATGCGAAATCGAGGGCCAGCGGATAACACGCGCCGGTCGCTTGCAGGAACGGCGACGGCGCCGCGTAGCGGGTCGGCCGCTGCTCGCCGGCCGAGACGATCTTCGGCAAGGTCACGATGGCGCAATCGATGACCTGGAACGACGTGAAGGTGCTGCGCTTGCCGCCGCCGCGTACTTGCAGGTGGAAGATTTCGCCTTCGTTGAAGAAGATTTCACCCTTGAACAAGCCGGTCGGATGCACCGGCTGGCCGCCGTCGGCCGAAATGAATTGATACGCCAACTGGTCGCTGACCTGGTCCGCATCGAAGCCGACGATCAGGGTGACATCCTTAGGTTTGCTCATCTTGCGCTTTCTTTGGTGGTGGAGGGGGGAGGTGGTAGCGGGCGTCGCGCCGGACCGTCATCAAGTCCGGCTCGCTGTCGATCAGGTTGGCCGGATAGCCGAGCTTGCGCGCCTGTATCAGTTGCGTCACCGCTTTTTCAAGCTCGTTCGAGACCGCGTAGGCGACCGCGGCGCGGAAACGCACGTCGGCGCTGGCCGCATCGCTGTGCAGCGCATCCAGGGTCCACGCCAGCGCGGCCTTGCGCTGGCCCAGTTTGGCGCGGTACAGCCCCATGCGCGACTTGAAGGTGATGTCGGACGGCGCGCGCCGCAGCCTGGGCTCCAGCAAATCGGCGGCTTGCTGGTAGGCGTGGCGCGACGCCGCTTCGCGGCCCGGTATCCAGCGCAGCGTGTCGGCCAGGTTGGCCCAGTTCAGGTACAGGTTCGGATTGCCCTGGCTGGCCGATACCGCGTGTTCGAACGCTTCCGCCGCGCCGTGGTAATTGCCGCGCGCAAACAACGCGGTGCCCAGGTTGCCGTACAAACGGCTGTTGGGGCGGATTTGCAAACCTTGCTGCAGTACTTGCAGCGCTTCGTCGCTGCGGTCCTGGCGCAGCAGGGCCTGGTTCAAATTGGCGTAGGCGTACACCGCATCCGGTTCCAGCGCGATGCTGCGGCGAAATGCCTGCTCGGCGGCGGCATAATTGTTTTGCAGGTAGCGCAGCTTGCCCAGCGAATCCGAGAATTGGCGCTCCTTCGGATAGGCGCGCATCGCTTGCGCGATCGATTGTTCGGCCGCGTCGTAGCGGCGCATGCGGGTCAGCAAATCGACCTTGCCGAACAGCGCGAACAAGTTCAGCGGATCGAGCGCCAGCGCTTTCTCGGTGATCGCCAGCGCTTCGTCGTAGCTGCCCTGGGATTCGCGCACCCACGCTTGCGCCACATAGGCCAGCGCCAGCTGGTCGTCGTACAACAGCGCCTGCTGGGCGCTGGCGTCGGCGCGCTGCAGCCAGGTTTCATCGAGCCGGTCGCCGTAATAACGCAGGCTGTAGGCCAGCGACAGGCCGGCCGCCGCCGCCGCGTGCGCCGGCTGCCGCGCCAGGATGCTGTCGAAGGCGGCGATGGCCTGGTCCAGGCTGCCGTCGCGGTCGGATACCCGCAGCGCTTCCAGGCCGTCGCGCATGGCCGCCGCTTCCGAGTACGGCGGCTGCGCCGGTTGGCCGATCTGCGCCGGCAAGCCGGCCTGCCATGCGCCCAGCGTCAGCAGCGGCACGACCAGCGCCAGGCCGAGCCAGACGGTGCGCAGGCCAAAGCGGCGTGCGGCAGGGAGGGCGGCGGCAGCGGCGATGCTGTCCGGCGCCAGTTCGATCCGCACGCTGGCGTCCGGATGCGTGATGGCGCGGATCGCCTTGCCGACCGCCTGCATCGACGGCGGGCGCAGGTCGGGGTCCTTGGCGGTCATGCTGCGCACCAGCGCGATGACGGCGGCATCGCCGCCATCCGGCACCGGCCAGGATGCGGAGGAGGAATTCAAGTGCGCGGCGGCCAGCGCCAGGCCGTTCAATTCGGCAAACGGCCGTTCCCCGGCCAGCAATTCATACAGCACCGCGCCGAGCGAATAAATATCGCTGAGCGGGCTGCTGGGCTTGCCCAGCAAGCGTTCCGGCGCCAGGTACGCCACCGTGCCATGGGTATCGGCGCCGCCCAGCAGCACGGTTTCGGCGGATTGGCGGTCGATCTGGCGGGCCAGCCCAAAGTCGAGGATGCGCACCTTGCCGGACGCTTCCAGCATCAAATTGGAGGGTTTGATATCGCCGTGCACCAGCTTGGCCTGGTGCGCTTGGTACATCGCCTCGGCCACCTGGGCGGCGATGTCCAGCGCCTGTGCGTGGCTCACCGCGCGGATCGCGCCGAACTGGCCCAGCGTGTCGCCTTCGACCAGTTCCATGATGATCGACTGGGCGCCATCGTCGCCGACATCGTCGATCGCGAAAATCTTGACGAAGGCGCTATGCTTGAGCGAAGCGGCCAGCCGCGCTTCCGCCAGCAGCAGGTCGGCGCCGGACGCGGCCGTCATCGGTTTTAACTGCTTCAGCGCGACGTTGCGGCGCAACTGGGTGTCCCACGCTTCGAACACCTCGCCAAAACCGCCTTCGCCGAGACGGCGGCGGATCTGGTACTGGCCCGACAGCACCTCGGCGCGGCTGGATCTGGGGGCTGGGTGCGGAGCGTGCTCCGTGACGTTCTCCATATCTCGCTGCTTTATACCAAGGAAGAGGGGGCGTTAAGGAATGGACGTGCTTGCTTTGCAACTTGGATAGCATATCAGCCACGATTCTTAAAACCAATACATTTTGCGCAGCCGACAACAGAAAATTGCTGCAGCTTGTCAGGATGGTTCAACGCCGCATATCGATATGCATAATCCCGTCTTCATCGTAGGGCGCGCTGATGGTGTTAAAACCGAAACCTTGGTAAAAACGCTCCAGGTGGTGCTGGGCGCCGATGCGGATCGGGTGGCCGGGAAACTGCTGTTCGGCGCAGGCTATGCCCTGTTGTAACAATTGCTTGCCGAGTCCGCCGCCGCGCGCGGCCGGTGCGGTCAGTACCCGGCCCAGCGCCATTTCCGGGAATTTGGCGCCCGGCGCCAGGCAGCGCAGATAGGCGGCCAGCCGGCGCTGGCCGTCAACCGTTTGCCAGCCCAGCAAATGCCAGGCGGCCTGGTCGCAGCCGTCGATATCCGGGTACAGGCATTGCTGTTCCAGGATAAAAACATCTTGCCGAAGAGCAAGGATTTGGTACAGCTCGGCTGTACTGAGTTGCTCAAATGATAGCCACGCCCAATCGGTCATCGGTGTTCCCTGTATTGTCGAGTAATCCCTATTCTAGGGGCGCATACAAAAAACCGCCAGCGCATCCCTTGCAGGATGCGCTGGCGGTTCGGTGCGGCGACGGCGTAATTACACGATGGTCAGCGTGACGTCGATATTGCCGCGGGTCGCGTTCGAGTAGGGGCACACGATGTGGGCGGCGGCGACCAGCGCTTCGGCGGCGGCCCGCTCCATGCCCGGCAGCGAGATTTTCAATTCGACTTCGATGCCGAAACCGGTAGGAATCGCACCGATGCCGACATGGCCTTCGATTTGCAAGCCTGCCGGCAGCGCGATCTTGTCGCGGCCGGCGACGAATTTCATCGCGCCCAGGAAGCAAGCCGAGTAGCCGGCGGCAAACAATTGCTCAGGATTGGTGCCGGCTGCACCGTTGCCGCCCAGTTCTTTCGGCGTCGTCAGTTGCACGTCCAGCACATTATCGGACGAGATGGCGCGGCCTTCGCGGCCACCGGTTGCGGTTGCTTGAGCGCGGTACAAGACTTTTTCGATCGACATGATGTTTCCTTTTCAGTGAGTGGGATGCAATGCATCGAATGCTATTAAATAGTGCACTATAAAGATGACTGGTATTCTATTGCATGGGCTGGCTGCCAGCGGTTCCACCTGCCTGACTTGCCGCTGCAGCGCCCATGTCCACACTATACATAACTCACAATTAAATAGCAAGCTATTTAATTGTATTGTTTTACGAGCGCAGATAGTTGCTACATATCAAGCGGTGAGAATACGAGAGATTGCCGCAAATCCTATCCTATAGTATTGCCGAACCTGCAATGAGGATGGCGTCATGCGTGGTCTCCCCGCAGGTGCACGGTTGGCCTGAAAACTATACCAAAGGAGATGCTATGCCGCTCGATGTTATCCAATATGCCCAGCAAGGATTGCTGACCCATGCCGTGTTCGGCCAGATCGCCACGCTGACCTTGCGCGACCAGAGCGCCGCTACGGAACAGGCGCTGCTCGATGTGATCGCCGAGCTGGCCAACGCCGCCAAGGCGTCGCAGGACGCCGCCGGCCTGGTGGCGGCCTTCGATCCGGCGCTGTGGGGACGGTGGCGCCAGCGCGACATCCCGGTCGAACGCACGGTGCTGAACAACTCGCCGAAGTTGCGCGACACCGGTGGCGACGTGCTGCTGTACGTGAAGGCGGCCAGCGCCGCCACCGCCGAGGCGCTGATGCAGTCGGTGCGCGAGCGGCTGTATGCGCTGGCCGCGCAGATCGACATCGTCGCCGCCGGCAAGCGCAGCGACGGCAAGGTGATGGGCGGCCGTTATCTCGACGGCATTACCAATCCCAACGACCCGGTCAGCATGGCCAGCGACATCCTGGTCGATGGCGAGTTCCCCGGCGCGTGTTATGCGTTCACGCAAAAATTCCTGTTCGAATGGAGCACCATCGGCGCCATGCTGCCCGATGCGCAGGACGCCATGCTGGGCCGCAATCCCGACGGCGCCATCTTGCCGCAGCATGACCGCAACGCCCATATCCACCGGGTGCATGTCAAGGACGCCAATGGCGACAACTTGAAATTCCTGCGCCAGGCGCTGCCGTTCGGCGAGCACGCCGGCAGCGCGGCGCGCGAAAAAGGCTTGATGTTCGTCGCCTTCTGCAACCGCCAGCCGCGTTTTGAAAGCGTCATCCAGCACATGATGGGCGAGCGTCCCGACCGTCCCGCCGACCGCCTGATGGGCGTGGTGCAGGGCGTGGCGGGCAGTTACTGGTATGTGCCGAGCGCCAGCGAATTGGGCGTGCCGGCCGCCACCGTCGACGACGTGACGGAAGATGCGCACTGGGATGTGCGCAGCAGGAACGGCTATATGTTCTACAACTCGCAAGACTATCTGCACCAGATGAGCGAAGGCAAATATAGCGCCGGCGACCCGCCCGGCGCGCGCCTGCTGTCCTTGCTGGGACGGGCGTTTTCGCACTGGAGCGATGGCTGGCTGAGCCGCTCGCCATTTCCGCGCCTGCCGCATTTGTCGACGCTGGCCAGTGCGGCCGAACTGGCCCAGCCGGTCGCGCTGCGCAAGGGGCTGGCCAACCAAAAGACGCTGGCCGGCCTGCTGTCGCATCCGGAGTCGGAGATCGCGCGCCACAACGGCTTGCTGCGGATTTATCCCGAAGAATTGATTGTTGGCATCATCCCCGATTTCACGCTGGGACGCGGCAAGGAAGTGGTGCCCTATCTGAGCGAGGATGAAACCATGAGCGCCTGGCTGAACGGCCAGTTGAACGAATGGTCGGCGATGGGCCATGTGGTGCCGGATTACCAGACCCTGGTCACGCTGGGGCTGGGCGGCCTGATCGCCCGGGTGCAAGCGAAACTGGATGCGCTGGGACCGGATGCGGCGGGCGCGCAGGCCGATTTTTATACCGCCGCGCTATGGTCGCTGCAGGGCGTGCAGGGCTACCTGGAAAACTGGGCGCTGTTGTCCGATACGGCCGCCGCCAGTGCCGCGGATCCGGACGACGCGGCCAATATGCAGGATGTGGCGGCGCGCTTGCGGCGTTTGTCCAGCGCAGCGCCGGCCAGCTTCCAGGATGGCGTGCAACTGGTGTTTTCCTTCCACTGCTGCCTGCACCTGGTCGGCGAACTGACCTCGTTCGGCCGGCTCGACCAGATCCTGTGGCCGCTGCTGGAGCAAGACCAGATCGATACCGGGCGGGCCCAGGAAATCATCGATTGCCTGTGGCTCAAGATCGGCGAGAACGCCTTCGTCAACCGCGGCGCGGTGACCGATTACGTAACCTACGGCACCACCGCGGTGTGTGGCTACGGCGGCAATTTTCCGCAGGGCGGCGGCATCAATCAGTGGGTCCAGCAAATCACCGTCGGCGGTTATGTCGCCAATGGCGACGCGGCGCCGACCGGCGGCGCCAATGCGGTGACGATGCTGTGCCTGAAGGCGGCGCGGCGGATTCCCGTCAATGCGCCGACGCTGTCGCTGCGCGTGTACGACGGCATCCCCGACGACATCATGGACGAGGCCGCGCGCTGCCTGCTGGCCGGCGGCGCCCATCCGATCCTGTACCAGGACGACCGGCTGTGCCAGGCGCTGCAGGATTCCGGTCCGACCGTGACGCCGGCATGGTCGCGCAACTACGCGGCCGACGGCTGTTATGAACCGATGCTGGCCGGCGCCACGGCGTTTGCCTTCAATAATGTGACGCCGATGACGGCGCTGGAACAGACCCTGAACCAGGGCGCCTGCTACGGCCAGGCCGGCCCGGTCTATCTGCGCGGCCTGAAACAAACCTTCCGCTCGCCGCCGGCCGGCGCGATTACCAGCTTCGGGCAGTTGCAGGACATCTTCCTGCGGCAGCTGGAGTGGCTGACGGCGCAAAGCTACAGCACCATATTGAGCGGGCTCGGCAAGCTGGCCGGGGTCTGTCCGAGTCCCTTGCTGTCGGCCGTCATCGACGGCTGCCTCGACGCGGGGCGCGACCTGACCGACGGCGGCGCGCGCTTTAACATGATCGCGCCGCTGTGCGTCGGCGTCTCGAACACCATCGATGCGCTGTATGCGATACGGGCGCTGGTATTCGATCCGGCCAGCGCCGTGACCACCTTGCCGGAACTGGTCGATTGCCTGATCAACGACTGGGGCCACGACATGATCGAACCGTACCAGAGCGAGTTGCTGGGGCCGGCCGACGCCGGTGAGCGCGGCCGGCGCTACCGCGAATTGCGGGCCATCGCGCTGGCCTTGCCGAAGTGGGGCAGCGGCCATGCCGACGTCGATGCGCTGGGCAATTGGCTGCTTGAGAATCTGGTGCGCATCTGCGTCGATACGATACGCCAGCCGGCGCCGGCGTTCCAGCCGGTGCTGGACGGCGTCGCCAAGAACTTCAATGTCGCCGATTTCGTCGTCACGCCGGGCATCGGCACCTTCGAAGGGTATGTCGGCGATGGCCTCGGCTGCGGCGCGTCGGCCGATGGACGGCGCAACGGCATGCCGATCGCGTCCGACCTGTCGCCGGCGCCGGCGCCGCAGGACTTGCCGCCCGCGCCGGCGTTCCGCAACATCTATCAGGCGCTGCAAAGCTGGCGCGGCGATGCGGTCGAGTATGGCTTGTCGAACGCGTCGCCGGTCGACATGAATATCGCCGAAGCGTTCCCTCTTGAGCAATTGCAGGCCTTCGTCAAGGCGTATGCGCGCGGCGAAACCGGCTCCAACCTGATCACGCTGACCTGCGCCGACCTGGCCACGTACCAGGCGGCGGTCAACGATCCGGAGCGCTACAACCTGGTGCGGGTGCGGATGGGCGGCTGGACCGAGTTTTACGCGACCATGTTCCCGGTGCACCAGGGCCAGCACCAGCGCCGGCAATATTTTACGCCTGGAGAGGAAGGGAGGTTATGAAGCCGGCTACTCGGCGGTCTCGAAACCTTCCAGTACATTGACCACGTTGATGCCGATTTCCTTGACCGCATAACCGCCTTCGAGCATGAAGGCGGTCGGCAAGCCGAGGAAGGCGAGCCGTTCGCCGATGCGCAGGAAGTCGGCGCTTTGCAGCTTGAATTGCGACAGCGGATCGCCGGCGAAGGTGTCGACGCCGAGCGACACCACCAGCGCGTCCGGTGCATAGCCGGCGATGCGGAGGCAGGCCGTTTCCAGCGCCGCGAACCAGCTGGCGCTGCCGGTGCCGGCCGGCAGCGGCAGGTTCATGTTGAAGCCGGCGCCGGGACCGGCGCCCGTTTCATCGGCGTGGCCCAGGTAAAACGGATATTCATGGCGCGGGTCGGCGTGCAGCGACAGGAACAGCACGTCGCTGCGCTGGTAGAAAATGCTTTGGGTGCCGTTGCCGTGATGGTAGTCGAGGTCGAGGATGGCGACCTTGCGCGCGCCGTCGTCCAGCAAATGCTGGGCCGCCAGCGCGGCATTGTTGAGGAAGCAGTAGCCGCCGAAAAAATCGGCGCCGGCATGGTGGCCGGGCGGCCGCGTCAGCGCAAAGGCGGAGCGTTCGCCGAGGCGCAGCGCATGCGCCGCGTTGACCGCGCAATCGGCGCCGGTCTTGGCGGCGATCCAGGTGCCCGACGTCAGCGGCGTGCCGCTGTCCATCGAATACAGGCCGAGCCGGGCGCAAAAATTTTCCGGCTCGATATCGTCGCGCAGCGTGCGTACCGGCCACACGGCCGGGAACGCATCTTTTTCGGCATTGGCCGGGTCGAGCGCCAGCCAGTCGGCCCATGCGTGGCGCAAGAAATGCAGGTAGCGCGGCGTGTGGATACGTTCCAGCGAAGTCAACGGCACGCCGTGCGGCGTGACGATGCGGCCCAGGTTGCGTCGCCCCAGTTCGGCGACGACGATGTCGGCCCGTTCCGGTTTTTCGAAGCACGGCACCATTTCGCCGCGAAAGATTTCGTAGCGGCCCCGGTGCTGGCCGTGCAATTCATTGTAGAAGGTCAGCAAGGGGCGCTCCGCGATGGTGGCGAGATGGTGAAGGCTACGTTGTCAGCTTCAGTTTTGCGAGCACAAGGTGCTGGCGCGGTAGGCGGCGACATAATCGTCGAAGGTGCCGGCCGGCGTTTGCTCGATGGCGCGCTGTTCCTCCAGTGAAGTGGCGGCCAGTTCGGCGAACGCCGCCTGTTCCGCGCCGGTCGGCGGATGGGCGCGGAAGTAGGCCGCGTGGCGCTCGCTTTGGCGCAGGCCGAACGCGGCGAACGAGCCGCCGTTGGCCCGCAGCTCGGCCAGTACCCTGGCCGATGGCGTGCGGTCCGGGTCGAGCAGCTTGGCCGCTTGCGCCGCCAGGCTGTCGGCATGCGCGCTGCCGCCGTTGCGGGCGTCCAGCAAGGCCGCCACCGGGGCTATCTTTTGCAGCAATTCCTGGCCCCAGGCCTGCAGCGTGACTTCCTGGTCGCCGTTATGCAGCGTCAGGCCGGGACGGCGTCCTTCCTTGACGGTGCGGGCAAAGTTTTCCGTGTAGGCCGCGCTGTGCCGGGCATCGATGGCTGGGCTGTCGTCGAGCGCGCAAAACAGCAGGAAGGCGTCGAGGAAGCGGCCGGTTTCGAGGCTGATGCCGACCGGTTCGAACGGGTCGACATCCATGCAGCGCACTTCGATGTATTGCACGCCGCGCAGGCACAGCGCCTGGATCGGCCGCTCGCCGGTGCGGATCACGCGCTTCGGGCGTATCGTCGAATAATATTCATTTTCGATTTGCAGCACGTTGGTGCTCAGCTGTATCCATGCGCCATCCTTCTTGGTGCCCAGTTCGGCGTACGGCGGATACGGCTGGTTGACCGCCCTGGTCAGCGCGTCGACGTAATCGTCGAGGCTGTTTTCATGCGGACGCAAGCCCGATTGCGCATCGTTCTGGTAACCCAGGTCGCTCATGCGCAGGCTGGTCGCATACGGCAGGAACAGCGTGTCGCCGGACAGGCTCTCGAGCTTGTGGTCGCGGCCGTGCAGGAAGCAGCGCGACACGGCCGGCGATGCGCCGAACAGATACATCAGCAGCCAGCTGTAGCGGCGGAAGTTGCGGATTTGCGCCAGGTAGGCGGCCGACTGGATATCCCTGGCCGTGCCGGCGCCCCCGCTTGCGCCCCCGCTTGCGGTGGCGCTGTCGGCGGCCAGCAGGGCCCACAGCCCATCGTCGAGCGAATAGTTGTAATGGATGCCGGCGATGCATTGCATCGCCTTGCCATAGCGCAAAGCCAAGCCGCGCCGGTAGACGTGCTTCAAGGTGCCGAGATTCGACGTGCCGTAGTTGGCGATCTCGATGTCGGGTTCCGGCGGCAAGGTGCTAGGCATCGACTGGCTCCACAACAGCTCGCTTCCCAATTGGGTATAGGCATAGCGGTGGATCAGGTCGAGCTGGTCGAGTGTCGTGCCGATATCGGCTTCGGCCGGCGTGATGAATTCCAGCAGCGCCTCGGCGTAGTCGGTGGTCACTTGCGGATGCGTCAATGCCGAGCCCATGGCGGCCGGATGCGGCGTGCGCGCCAGGCTGCCGGCGCCGTCGACACGCAAGGTTTCTCTTTCGATGCCGCGCAAGCCGCCCAGCAGCGCGCGGTTGGCATCGTCAGTCAGCAAGGCCAGGCGGCGAGTCAATAGGTTGGGCAATTTGAGCTTCCTTTCTTGTGCAGCAAATAAATAATTGGTGCTGAGATTAACCGAAAATCGACAGACGCGTTGCCGACCCGCCAAAAAGCCCCTGGACGCCCGGGAAAGACGGGGCCGGCAAGGCGCAGCGCGTGCCGAGAGTGATCAAAAGCGCGCTTGCTATTTTAGCAAATCGCGGCGCGCCAGGGCGCCGCTCAGGAAGGGAAAAGGCGGCCGCCGCTGACCCGCTCGATGCCGGCCAGGTCGCACCAGCTTTGCACGTCGCGGTAGCCGGCGGCGTCCAGCAGCGCGCGCACGGCGCCGGACTGGTCGTAGCCATGTTCCATCAGCAGCCAGCCTTGCGGCGCCAGGTGGCGCGCCGCGCCGGCCACGATGATGCGCAGCGCCGACAGGCCGTCGGCGTGGTCGGTCAGCGCGCCGGCCGGCTCGAAGCGCAAGTCGCCTTGCGACAGATGGCGGTCGCCGCTGGCGATATACGGCGGATTGGAGACGATCACATCGAAGCGCTCGGTGCCCAGCGCGGCATACCAGTCGCTGTGCATGAAGGTGATGTTGACGCCGTTGGCGCTGGCGTTGCGGCGCGCCACCGCCAGCGCCGCGCTGCTGACGTCGAGCGCGCTGACCGACGCGTCCGGACGGCTGTGCGCCAGCGCCACGGCGATCGCGCCGCTGCCGGTGCCCATGTCGAGCAAGCGGGCTTGCCGCGGCAGGCGCTCCAGCGCCAGCTCGACCAGCAATTCGGTGTCCGGGCGGGGAATCAGCACCGCGTCGCTGACTTCAAACGGCAAGCCGAAGAATTCGCGCTGGCCGACGATGTACGCGACCGGTTCGCCGGCCAGGCGGCGTTGGATCAGTGCCGACAAGTGGCTGGCTTCCGGTTCCGTCAGCAGCCGTTCGGACTGCGTGATCAGGCCGACCCGCGACAGGCCCAGCGCGTGGCACAGCAAGATGCGGTTATCCACCGCATCGAGCGCCGGACGGATTTGCAGCGCGGCGACCGACGTACCGGCCTGGACGATACCCGATGCCTGCATTATTTCTTGCGGCGCAACAGCAGCCACAGCGTGCCGATGGCGAAAATCGCGAACCAGACGAAGGCCCATTGCGGGATCGACAGGCCGAAGAATGGCGCGGTGGCGTCTTCGCACAGGCCGTCGGCCTTGAAGATGAAGGGCAGGTACTGGGCGGTGAAAATCTTGTTGAGCGAGGTTTCCAGCGGATCGATACCGCACGACAAACCTGGATGGGCCAGGATGTATAAATGCTTGCCAGAAACGCCGAGCCCGCCGAGCGCGCCGAGGAAGCCGAGGCCGGCGCCGACTTGAGGCTGCCTGGCGGCGCCGATCAGGCACACGATGGCGATGCCGAGGAAAATATAACGCTGGATCACGCATAGCGGGCAGGGCAGCATATCGACCACATGCTGCAAATACATGGCCACGCCGAGCAAGCCGATACAGGCGGCGGCGATCAATAACAGCAGGTTGCGCGAACTTTTCATGAAATATCCGGTAAGGTTAGGATAGGCGGCGGCGATGCCGCAAGCGGATCATTTTCGCATAAAGCCAGAAAATTATTGCTTAGGTGCCACTTAAAAAAACGCCAGGCGCTCGCTCTTAATCGCCCAGCGCGGCCAGCAGTTCCGCCTGGTGTTCCGCCGCCAGCGCATTGGTCAGCTCGCTCAGGTCGCCGTCCATGATGAAGTCCAGCTTGTACAGGGTCAGGTTGATGCGGTGGTCGGTCATGCGGCCTTGCGGGAAGTTGTAGGTGCGGATGCGCTCGCTGCGGTCGCCGGAACCGATCAGGCTCTTGCGGGTCGCCGCTTCCTGCGATTGCTGTTCGCGCAATTGCACGTCCTTGATGCGCGCCGCCAATACTTTCATTGCCGATGCCTTGTTCTTGTGCTGGCTGCGGTCGTCCTGGCATTCGACCACGATACCAGTCGGCAAATGGGTGATGCGCACCGCCGAGTCGGTCTTGTTGATGTGCTGGCCGCCGGCGCCGGACGCGCGGTAGGTGTCGATGCGCAAGTCGGCCGGGTTGATGTTGACGTCTTCGACTTCGTCCGCTTCCGGCATCACCGCCACGGTGCAGGCCGACGTGTGGATGCGGCCCTGGGTTTCGGTGGCCGGCACGCGCTGCACGCGGTGGCCGCCGGATTCGAATTTCAGCTTGGAATAGGCGCCATTGCCGACCAGCCGCACGATCACTTCCCGGTAGCCACCCAGGTCGGATTCGGAAGCCGACACCAGTTCCACCTGCCAGCGGTTGCGCTCGGCAAAACGGGTGTACATGCGCAGCAAGTCGCCGGCGAACAGCGCCGATTCGTCGCCGCCGGTGCCGGCGCGGATTTCGAGGAAGATGTTGCGCTCGTCATTCGCATCCTTCGGCAGCAGCATGGTTTGCAATTCGCGCTCCAGCCGGGCCATGGTGACTTTCGCCGCCTCGATTTCTTCTTGCGCGAAATCCTTCATGTCCGGGTCGGCCAGCATGTCTTGCGCGGTGGCGATGTCGTTGCCGGCTTCCTGGAAGGAATGGTACAAGGCGACCAGCGGGCCGAGTTCGGCATGCTCGCGGGTCATCTTGCGGTAATTGTCCATATTCGACGTCGCTTCCTGGTGCATCAGCAATTCGTCGAGTTCGACCAGGCGGTTCGCCAGTTGATCCAGCTTGGCCAGCATTGATGGTTTCATGGGCATTCGGTGCAAACAAAGGGTGAAAGAGAGCGCCGGTCCGCGACCGGCATGCAGAGGGGCGCCGCGGCGCCGCAGCTAACGGCGGCCGCGGAACAGTTTCGGCAGCAGCGTGGCCAGGTGCGCGCGTTCGTCGCCCTGTGCGCGGTGCAAGGCTTGTTGCGGGCCGTGCAGGAATTTGGCGGTCAAGCCCTTCGACAGCGCTTCCAGCACGGCGTCGATGTCGGCGCCCTTGGCCAGCATCTTGCGGGCCCGTTCGACTTCCATCAGGCGCATCGATTCGCTGGTTTCATGCATGTCCTGGATCACCGGCACCATGGCACGGTCGTCGACCCAGCTCATGTACGACTGGACCCGGGTTTCGATGATCGATTCGGCTTGCGCCACCGCCGCCTGGCGGCTTTCGAGGCCGCTCTGCACCACTTTGCCGAGGTCGTCCACCGTGTACAGGAACACGTCGTTCAGGCGGGCGACTTCCGGCTCGATATCGCGCGGCACGGCCAGGTCGACCATGAACATCGGCTTGTGGCGGCGCGCCTTGATGGCGCGCTCGACCAGGCCGAGGCCGATCAGCGGCAGCGACGAGGCGGTGCAGGAAATCACGATATCGAATTGCGCCAGTTTTTCAGGCAGGTCGGCCAGCCGCACCGCGTTGCCGTTAAAGCGGTGCGCCAGCAATTCGCCGCGCTCCATGGTGCGGTTGGCGATGGTGATGCTGTGCGGGTTTTGCGCCGCAAAATGGGTGGCGCACAGCTCGATCATTTCGCCGGCGCCGATGAATAGCACGTTTTGCTCGGAAATCTTGTCGAAGATGCGTTGCGACAGCCGCACGGCCGCCGCCGCCATCGACACGCTGTGGGCGCCGATCTCGGTGGTGCTGCGCACTTCCTTGGCGACTGAAAAGCTGCGCTGGAATAACTGGTGCAGATAGGTGCCGAGGCCGCCAGCTTCGTCGGCGGTGCGGATCGCATCCTTGATCTGGCCGAGGATCTGGGTTTCGCCCAGCACCATCGAATCGAGGCCGGACGCGACCCGGAAGGTGTGGCGCACCGCCTCGTGCTGCGGCAACATATACAGGTGCGGACGCAGTTCGGCGTAATTCAGTTTATGAAAGTCGGCCAGGAAATGCGCGCCGGCGTCGAGCGGATTCGGCACATGGCTGGCCGCGTACAGCTCGGTACGGTTACAGGTCGACAAGATCGCCGCTTCATCGTTGCCGCGCGGATCGATGCGCTCGAACCACGCGCGCGCAGCCACCACCGCCTGGCTTAATTGCTCAGGAGCAAACGCCAGTTGTTCGCGCAGCGACACTGGTGCGGTATTGTGGTTGAGGCCGACGGCGAGCAGTTGCATTTCGGGCTAGGATGACATCGTATGCGGACATTATACCGCGCCATGCATTTCTGCTCAGGCGGCGCCAGTTTGGCATGCCAGATTGATCAATAAAATCAGCTTAATGGTTGCCTAATTTTTCCAACCGGTAACCATAGCTATACACCGGCACCAGCCGGTAACCGTTTTCCGGCTTCAATTGCAATTTATTGCGCACCCGCGAGACATGGGTATCCATGGTGCGCGACGGCACCACCGTTTCGCGCAGCCACACGGCTTCATGGATGTAGGCGCGCGACAACGGCCGGCCGATATTACGGAAGAACAGCAAGGCCAGCGAGAACTCCTTGTGGGTTACATCCAGCAAGTCGCCATCGCGCAGCAGGCGGCCGGGCCGGGTTTCAAAGATGTACTGGCCAAACTGCAGCTGTTCGGCGCCATTCTGGGCCGGGTAAGCGAGCCGCAGCAGCGCTTGCACGCGCAATACCAGTTCGTTGCGGCGCAGCGGCTTGATCATGTAATCGTCGGCGCCGGCGGTGATGCCGGAAATAATGTCATCCTCGCCAGAATTGTTGGTTAGAAACAACACGGGCGCCTTGGGCGGGAGCTTTTCGCGCACCCGGCGCACCACTTCTGCGGCGTCCAGGTCGCTGACCTGCCATTCCAGGACCAGCATGTCGGCGCTGTCCTTGCGCACGTGGGACAGTAACTCTTTGCCGCTCTGGTAATGGTGGCAGGCGTGGCCTGCAGAGGTAAGTACCTGGCAGATCAGCTCTGCCTGGCTACGGTCGCTATCAAGTACGACAATTCTCATGATGTGGAGTGTTGGAAGCGATGGGTAATGACGATTGCCGATTATCGTAATGTAAAGGAATGCTTGGATGAAATATAACAGAGATAACCTGCATTTATACGTCCATGAGTATAAATACGAATACGATCCGGGCCGGCCCCGTGGCCGGAGCGGTGCGGCATCCTGGCCAGGATCACGCTACACTGGAACTGGATAAACCGGCTGGCGACGCCATATGGGGTGCATGTATGGACGTCATATAGGGGCGTCATGCCCGGCTGTGATGCAAGCGAGGCAAAAGATGAGTACAAGTAAAACTACCGACTGGACCCTGATCCCCGGCAGCAAGCATGAAATCGAGCAAGTGCGTGAGCGCTGCCGCCGCATGGTGCGCCGCCGCGCCACCATGTCGGCCGGCGTGTCGGCGATGCCGCTGCCGGGCATCGACGTGGTGTCCGATGTCGGCCTGTTCACCGTGCTGATCGATGAGATCAACCAGGAATTCGGCCTGACGCCGGAACAGATCGAGCGGTTGAATCCCCAATTCAAGCTGATGGCGTACAAGGCGGCGGTCGGCATGGGCGGCGTGCTGGTTGGCAAGCTGGTGACGCGCGAATTGATTTTGAGCCTGCTCAAGCGCAGCGGCGTGAAGATATTGGCCAAGCAGGCCACGCGCTTCGTGCCGCTGGCCGGGCAAGTGGCGGCGGCGGCCATCGGTTATGCGGTGTTCCGCCAGATTGGCTACCATCATGTGGACGCGTGCGCGGTGGTGGCGCAGGAATTATTGCCGGTGCGGCCGCAATGACAAGGGCCGGCTTGCGGCCGGCCCTTGGGACTATCGGGTGCTTGCTGAGGATCAGGAATCCGGCAGCACCACGTTCACGTCGAGCACTTCCAGGTTGCCCTGGCGGTCGAGCGAGATCTTGATGTCGTCGGGGTTGACCTTGGTGTACTTCGAAATGACTTCGATCAACTCTTTATGCAACGCAGGCAAGAAATCCGGGCCGCCGCGACCACTGCGTTCGCGCGCGATGATGATTTGCAGGCGTTCCTTGGCCGCGGTGGCGGTCTTGGGCTTGGATGGAAACAGGAAAGAGAGTAATGCCATATCACTTCGCCCCAAAGATGCGCTGCAACAGACCTGGCTTTTCGTAGTTGGTAAAGCGCAGTGGCACCTCTTCGCCGAGGAAGCGCGAGACCACGTCCTCATACGCTTCGGCCACGTCGCTGCCCTTGAAATGGATCGCCGGGTTACCCTGGTTCGACGCCGCCAGCACTTGTTCCGATTCCGGAATGATGCCGACCAGCGGGATGCGCAGGATTTCCTGCACGTCCTGGTAGGACAGCATTTCATCGGACTCGACCCGTTTCGGCGAATAGCGGGTGATCAATAAATGTTCCTTGACCGGCTCGCCGCCCGTCTGCGCGCGGCGCGACTTGGCTTGCAGGATGCCGAGGATGCGGTCCGAATCGCGCACCGACGACACTTCCGGATTGGTCACGATGATCGCTTCGTCGGCGAAGGTCAGCGCCATCAGCGCGCCATGCTCGATGCCGGCCGGCGAATCGCAGATGATGAATTCGAAGCCCATGTTGATCAGGTCGTTCAACACGCGCTCGACGCCGTCTTCGGTCAGCGCATCCTTGTCGCGGGTTTGCGAGGCGGGCAGGATGAACAGGTTGTCGCAGTGCTTATCCTTGATCAGGGCCTGGTTCAGCGACGCTTCGCCATTGATGACGTTGATCAGATCGTAGACCACGCGGCGTTCGCAACCCATGATCAGGTCGAGATTGCGCAGGCCCACGTCGAAGTCGAGCACGGCGGTCTTGTGACCGCGCATCGCCAGGCCGGTTGAAAAACTGGCGCTGGAAGTCGTTTTACCGACACCGCCCTTGCCGGACGTCACAACAATAATTCTTGCCACAAAAGATCCTTTTTTGATGTCTAAGCTTAAGAGCGGGTTGCGGGATTGACAGCTAGTATATCGATTCTGTCACCGGCCAAGCGGATTTGCGCCGGCTTGCGTGCCAGTTCAGCGGGAAAACCGTCTTCAAACGTACGGTACACCCCGGCAATGGATACCAGCTCCGGTTCCATCGACAGGGCAAAGATGCGTGCTTCGGGATTGCCGGATGCGCCAGCCAGCGCGCGTCCGTTCAAGGTGTTGTAAACGTGGATGCTGCCGTCGGCGATGATTTCCGCGCCATTGTTGACCACCGCAGTGATGATCAGGTCGCAGCCGCGCGCGTAAATGCGCTGGCCGGCGCGCACCGGCGTATCGATGATCATCACGCCGGCCTGCACCGGCGCGGCCTGCGCCTGCTGCATCGCGGCCGGGATCGCCGCCGCATTGCTAGCGGCCGGCTGGGCTTCTTCATGGGTCTTGCCGCTGTCCAGGCTCAGGCCGTGGGCCAGTATCGCCGGGTGCAATTCTTGCGGCGCATTGCGCACGGCGACCGGATTCAGACGGTACTTCTTCAGTAGCGAGGTCAGGCCGGTCCAGTCGACCGGCGCGCAGCCGGCCTGGATATCGGCCATGTCGATCACCGCCAGGTCATCCTCGAAAAAGTCCGCGACGCCGCCGGTCATTTGTTTCAGGGCCGCATCCAGCGCCCGGATATCCGGGCTGCGCAAGATGGCGGAGACAGCGACAACAGTGGAAATCTTGATTTCGACGGGCTTGTGCGACGGGCTTTTGGACATAAACGATTATAAAAGAGGGCCTGCTAAAAGAGTGCCTGGACCAGCCGGTGCTGCACCGCCTGTTGCCAGCTATGTATCTTGCCTGCTGTCAAACCCCTGAAAGCAGCGAATTTCCTGCATTTTACTTGAAAAAAATTGGAAAAAGTGTGCCTGTCGAACAGGATAAGGGCCGCATGTGCAAAAAGGCGCCACACACTGGATGACTAATTTTGCTGCGGCCTGCATTATTAAGAAAAATCAAAAGATGAATTTGAATTGACATGGATTATCAAACAAGAATCGCGAACCGATGATGCCGGCATTACTGGCTCACCGAGCCATCCATACAGGAAATAGCCATGTCACACCATTGTTCCATCGATTCAGCGCCGGGCATGCCGGCATATCATCCTGACAGCGGCCAGCGCCGCCTGTTAATGAAAACGGGGGCGGCGGCGGCGGTCGGCTACGCCCTCGGCGTCTTGCCTGCCGCATACGCCGCGGCGCAAGCGGCCAATCCGCTACTGCGCCCCTATCAGGTGGTGTGGCCGGCCGAACAGATTGCCAGCCTGAAAAAGAAAATCACCGCCTACCGTTTCCCCCAGGAAGCGCTGGGCGCCGGCTGGAAATATGGCTGTGATACGCGCTTCTTGCGCGAGCTGTGCGATTACTGGGTCGATGGCTTTGATATGGCCGCCGCCGTGGATAACTTGAACCGCTTTCCGCAATTTACCACTGAAGTGGAAGATTTCACGCTGCATGTTGTGCGCGTCATCGGCGAGGATCGCGGCGCCAAACCGCGCCGGCCCTTATTGTTGACGCATGGCTGGCCCGGCTCGACTTTCGAATTCTGGCAAGCGATCGAAGCGCTGGCCTTCCCCTCGCGTTTTGGCGGCAAGCCGGAAGACGCCTTCGACTTGATCATCCCGTCGCTGCCGGGATTCGGCCCATCGAGCAAGCCGGCCGCGCCGATCGGCGCGCGCACCACGGCGCGCCTGTTCGACAAGCTGATGCGGGAAAACCTTGGCTACCAGCGCTATTTCGCGCAGGGCGGCGACTGGGGCGCCGGCGTCACCGGCTGGCTGGGCATCGATCATCCGCAATCGTTGCGGGCGATGCATTTGAACTTGATGATCGCCGCAACACAATTGTCAGCAACTAATGATGCTGAAAGGAAGTTCTACCAGGACGGCGCCGAGCATGAAGCGCGCCTGGGCGGGTATTACCATTTACAGGCGACGCATCCGCAATCGCTGGCGTATGGCATGGTGGATCACCCGGTTGGCCAGGCGGCCTGGCTGATCGAGCGTTTTTATGCGTGGTCGGACAAGCGCACGCGTCCGTTCGAGCAGGTTTTTTCCAAAGACCAGTTGCTGACCAACGTCATGATTTACATCATGAACGATGCTTTTCAAACGTCCACCTGGTTTTATACCGGCTGTCATGAAGAAGGCGTTACCCGCATACCGGCCGGGAAACGGGTGCAAGTGCCAACCGGCTATGCGGTCTACAGCGGCGACGCGCGTTCGCCGAATCCGCCGAGGAGCCTTAGTGAGCGTCTTCTGCTGGCAGCGCATCAGCAGCGCGGACCAGGCGTGAGGAGGAAGCGTGGCGGGCCACGCGACGACGATCAACGCAGTCCCCGCTGCTGAGGGGCGCCAGCAGGGGACGTATTCATCTACTGGGATAGGCTCTTATTGGAGCGAAGTCGAACACGGCGGCCATTTTGCCGCGATGGAGTCGCCGCAACTGTATGTCCAGGATGTGCGGAAATGGGTGGCGGCGTTGTGATGTGACTGAAAACGGACGCGGGCCCGGCCGCGTTGCGCGGGGCCAGGCCCTCGGCGCTCATGGCGCTCAGGCACGAATTTCAGCTCGCGTTGCGCGCCGGTGCGCGGCAAGCCTGGAATAGGGGGCATCGAGTTGGTCATGATGTCATCGAGATTTAATGTGGATAGGCTAGAGTGTGCGGAAATTTAATTTATAATCAAAACGAAACATTTTATGGTTTTGTATGAAAATAATTCACGTACGGGCTAAGTAACTCATGTTGGAAATCCGTCATCTGCGCACCTTGAGTGCGCTGCGTTCCGCCGGCAGCCTGGTGCGCGCCGCGCAATTGCTGAACCTGACCCAATCCGCGCTGTCGCATCAAATCCGCTTATTGGAAGAGCGCTATAACTCGCCGCTGTTCGAGCGCAAGTCGATACCGATCGGTTTTACCGCCACCGGCAGCCGCCTGCTGGCGCTGGCCGACTTGCTGCTGCCTGAAATCGAACAGGCCGAACGCGACGTGGCGCGCCTGTCGCAAGGCGACAAGGGCCAGTTGCGGGTGGCGCTGGAATGCCATACCTGCTTCGACTGGCTGATGCCGGTGATGGATGAATTCCGCCAGCGCTGGCCGGAAGTGGAAATCGACCTGGTTTCCGGTTTTCATGGCGAACCGGCCGAATTGCTGCGTTCCGGCGAAGCCGACCTGGTGATCGGCGCGCCGTACGGCCCCGCTTTCGCCACGTTCCCGCTATTCCGCTTTGAAATCCTGGTGGTGATGGCGCAAAAGCACCGCTTGCAGGCGCAGCGCCGGCTGGCCGCCAGCGATTTCGAGGGTGAAACCCTGATCACCTATCCGGTGCCGGAAAGCCGCATCGACCTGATCCGCGAAGTGCTGCGCCCGGCGCAGATCCATTTCGAGCGCCGCAGCGCCGAGCTGACGGTGGCCGTGCTGCAACTGGTGGCCAGCCGGCGCGGCATCGCCGCCTTGCCCAACTGGGCCATCAAGAATTACGTCGATTACGACTATGTGATCGCCAAGCCGATCGGCGAACAGGGCTTGTGGAGCGACTTGTTCGTGTCGGTGCCGGACAATTTGAAAGACAAGGCGTATGTGCGCGATTTTGTCAGTGTGATACGGGAACAATGTGCACGCACCTTGGACGGTATCAAGTTATTGTCTTGAATTCGTGGCAAATTGAAGACATGACAACAGTTGGATTTGATATTAATCAAGGTTTCTAATGTTGCTGGCGATTAAAGTGGTGCACTGTGCGGCGCAGCAGGGCACCGCTTTTCAACAAACAAGGAAACCCCATGTTTACTATCGCCGAGCAATTTTCCCTGGCCAGTAAAGCAGTCATTGAAGCGCAGCTTGCGAGCGTCAACGCATTTGTCCACGCCGCCGTCGACAGCGGCAGCAGCGTGTTCGAATTGAACCTCGAGGCAGTCCGCACATCGCTGGCAGCCACGACGGTTGCGGCGAAGCAGTTGCTGGCGGTGAAAGACCCGCGCGAGCTGTTCAGCTTCGGCCAGGGCCAGTCGAAACTGGCGATCGACCGCATACGCTCGTATGGCCGCGAGGCGCATGAAATTGCGCAGGGAAGCCACAGCAAATTTGCCGAGGTGGCCAAAAGCGAGTTTGCTGCGTCGCATCAAAAAATCGGCGAGTTACTTCAGGTTGCGAAACAGGCGCCGGATTCGGTGATGTTGCCGATAAATAATTTTTACAAAACCGCGTCGAGCGGCGCGCATGAGGGGTATGATAAAAGCACGCGTACTGGAAAATGAGCTGCGGCGGTCTGTGATACGCCGCTGGAACGGGACGTCTGTAACGCGTCTCGCGGAGCCGATAGGGAAGTAATTTCCGGTCGTTTTGCGGCCGTTTTTCCCATCCTCCAAGGTTTATTTAATTAGCTAACCAACCTGGCCTGTCGGCCAGTAAATCGGAGAAATAAATGGATGATGTCGTTATCGTGGCCGCTGGCCGTACCGCAGTCGGCAAATTCGGCGGCAGCCTGGCCAAGATCCCCGCGTCCGAGCTGGGCGCGCATGTAATCAAAGGTTTGCTGGCGCAAACCGGCATCGATCCGAACCTGATCGGCGAAGCGATCCTGGGCCAGGTACTGACCGCGGCGGTGGGCCAGAACCCGGCGCGCCAGGCAGTCATCAAGGCCGGCTTGCCCACCTCGGTTCCGGCCTACACCATCAACAAGGTGTGCGGCAGCGGCTTGAAAGCCACCCACCTGGCGGCGCAATCGATCAAGTGCGGCGACGCCAGCATCATCATCGCCGGCGGCCAGGAAAACATGAGCGCCGCGCCGCATGCGATGAACGGCTCGCGCGACGGTTTCCGCATGGGCGATTTCAAGATGGTCGACACCATGATCGTCGACGGCCTGTGGGACGTCTACAACCAGTACCACATGGGCATCACGGCGGAAAACGTCGCCAGGAAATACGAAATCACCCGCGCCGAGCAAGATGAATTCGCGCTGCAATCGCAACTGAAGGCGGAAGCCGCGCAAAAGGCCGGCAAGTTCAAGGATGAAATCCTGCCGCTGGAAATCGCCAATAAAAAAGGCACCGTGGTGTTCGACAGCGATGAATACATCAAGCCGGGTTCGACGCTGGAATCGCTGGCCGGCCTGCGCCCCGCGTTCAACAAGGAAGGCAGCGTCACCGCCGGCAACGCGTCCGGCCTGAACGACGGCGCCGCCGCCGTCATCATGATGTCGGCCAAGGTTGCCAAGGAACTGGGCTTGAAGCCGCTGGCGCGCATCAAGGCCTACGCTTCGTCCGGCCTGGACCCGGCGCTGATGGGCATGGGCCCGGTATCGGCGTCGCGCCTGTGCCTGAAAAAGGCCGGCTGGACCCACGAAGAACTGGACTTGATGGAAATCAATGAAGCGTTCGCCGCGCAAGCGATCGCCGTCAACAAGGAAATGGGCTGGGATACCAGCAAGATCAACGTCAACGGCGGCGCGATCGCGATCGGCCATCCGATCGGCGCCTCCGGCGCGCGCATCCTGGTGACGCTGGTCCACGAAATGATACGCCGCGACGCCAAGAAAGGCCTGGCGTCGCTGTGCATCGGCGGCGGCATGGGCGTGGCGCTGGCGATCGAACGCGACTGAGTCGCATGCTGATTCCCGGCCCGCGCCGGGAATCGATCGAATACACACATCAACGATTTTTTTAGCAGAACGAAACTGAGGGGACGAAAATGGCAAGAGTTGCACTGGTAACCGGCGGCATGGGTGGTCTTGGCGAAGCGGTCTGTTTCAAACTGGCCGCGCTGGGCTACCGTGTGGTCACCACCTATTCACCGGGCAATCCGAAAGTGAATGAATGGCTGGCCACCACCCGCGACATGGGTTACGACTTCAAGGCATACCCTTGCGACGTGGCCGACTACGAGTCGGCGCAGGCGTGCGTGGCGGCGGTCGAAAAGGAAATCGGCCCGGTCGACGTGCTGGTCAATAACGCCGGCATCACCCGCGACATGACCTTCAAGAAGATGGACAAGCCGAACTGGGACGCCGTCATGGGCACCAACCTGGATTCCGTGTTCAACATGACCAAGCCGGTGTGCGACGGCATGGTCGAGCGCGGCTGGGGCCGCATCATCAACATCTCGTCCGTCAACGGCCAGAAGGGCGCTTTCGGCCAAACTAACTATTCGGCCGCCAAGGCCGGCATGCATGGTTTCACGAAATCGCTGGCGCTGGAAGTGGCGCGTAAAAATGTCACCGTCAATACCATTTCGCCAGGCTACATCGGCACCAAGATGGTGATGGCGATCCCGCAGGAAGTGCTGGACAGCAAGATCATCCCGCAAATCCCGATGGCGCGCCTCGGCAAGCCGGAAGAAGTGGCCGGCCTGGTCGCTTACCTGGCATCCGATGAAGCCGCGTTCGTGACCGGCGCCAATATCTCGATCAACGGCGGACAGCATATGTCCTAAGCCGTCGCTGGTTTGACGCAACCAATAAAAAAGGACACATGGCATGTGTCCTTTTTTTATGCGTCACAAGCCGGGATGCTTCAACTGGTCATCAGCCGTCCCGCCAGCAAGACAAACACGGTCGGCAGCACGAATTTACCCATGCTGGACGGCTTGCTGCCGCGCATGCGCCGCGCCAGCCGCGCCGCCAGCACCGCATACAGCACGTCGAACAAGAAGCCCATCACCACCAGCGCCACGCCCAGCCACAGGTATTGCACGCTGACCGACATGCCGGCATGCGCCGAAACGAATTGCGGCATCAGCATGCTGCAAAACAACAGCGCTTTGGGATTCAGCAGATTGGTCAGGAAACCGCGCACGTAGGAATTGCCGGCACTCCGGGCCGGCTGGCCGGCCGGGCTGGCCGCCGCCGCGCCGTCGCTGCGCAGCAAGCGGTAGGCCATGTAGCACAGGTAGGCTGCGCCGGCCCATTTGACGAGGATCAGCGATTGCGGGTGGGCCGCCATCAGCGCCGCCAGGCCCAGTCCGGACAGCAACACGTGCATGCTGCGCGCGGTGGCGATGCCGAGCGCCGTGATGATCGCCGGGGTGGCGCCGCGCGACGCGCCGGTGGCCAGCACCAGCGCCATATCGGGCCCGGGCAGCAGGAAGGCGCCGACCAGTGCAAGCAGATACATGATGAAGGTGGAGGTAAGCATGGCGCGTGACCGGAGTGGCTGGATGAAGATGAAATTATGGTCTTCCAGCGTTGAAATGTGCTTGCTATTTCCTCGCGCCATGGCATAGTTGCGAGCAGATTCTTCTCGCAAAAACCGAATAAGTATATGAAAATTTCACATGTTGGCTTGGATGAAACAGATCTGCACATTTTGCGCCTGTTACAAGACGAAGGCCGCATGTCGAACGCGCGCCTGGCCGAGCAATTGAAACTCAGCGAAACCCCGGTCTGGCGCCGCTTGCGCCGGCTGGAAGAAGAGGGCTATATCTGCGGTTACCAGGCTTTGGTCGACGGCAAGAAACTGGGCATCGGCCTGACCGCGTTTGTGCGCATCGTGTTTGCCAACCATGCCGGTGAACAGCCCGAGCAATTCGAACTGGCGATCGCGTCGATTCCGGAAATCCTGTCTTGCCATAATGTTACCGGCGAATCCGATTATTTCCTGCAAGTAGTGGCGCGCGACCTGGAAGCCTACGGCAACTTCGTCGCCAAGGTGTTGCGCAAATTGCCGGGCGTGGCCGAGATCCATTCCAGCCTGTCGCTGCGTGAAGTCAAGTCGTCGAACAAGCTGCCGATCCCCTGAATCGCGGCCGGCCATCTATAATCGATTATCGCCCGCACACACCGTCCAGTAACACTGCCCAGAAAGGAAGCACCATGCCCGACGCACTGTCGCCGTTATTCCCCTCGTTGGCGCCGCATCGCCATGGCGTGCTGGCCGTCGACGAGCTGCACACGATTTATTGGGAAGAATGCGGCAACCCGGATGGCGTGCCGGTGCTGTTCCTGCATGGCGGTCCCGGCGCCGGCGTGTCGCCGCAGCACCGGCGTTTTTTTGACCCGCGACATTACCGCGTGATCTTGTTCGACCAGCGCGGCGCCGGCAAGTCGACTCCGCTGGGCGAATGGCGCAACAATACGACCCAGTTGCTGATCGACGACATCGAAAAGCTGCGCGCCCAGTTCGGCATAGAGCAATGGCTGGTGTTCGGCGGCTCCTGGGGCTCCACGCTGGCGCTGGCATATGGCCAGGCCCATCCGCAAGCGTGTCTCGGCTTTGTGCTGCGCGGTATCTTCCTGTGCACCAGCGCCGAAATCGACTGGTTCATCAATGGCGTGCGCTGGTTTTATCCGGACCTGTATGAAGAATTCGCCGCGCCGATCCCGCAACAGGAACGTGGCGACTTGCTGGCCGCCTACGCCAGGCGCATCCTCAGCGACGACCCGGCCGTGTACTGGCCGGCGGTGCGCGCGTGGAGCCGTTTCGAAGGCCGCCGCGTGTATTTGATGCCGCAAGCGGAAGACGCGCCGAACGATGCGCTCGACCTTGGCCTGGGCCGGCTGGAATCGCATTACATGGCCAACCTGGGATTTCTCAGCGAAGACCAACTGATCCGCGACATGCCGGCGATCGCCCATTTGCCGGCCGTCATCGTGCAAGGGCGCTACGATGCCATCTGCCCGCCGCTGTCGGCCTACCGCCTGCACCAGGCCTGGCCCGGTTCGCGCCTCAAAATGATACCCGACGCCGGTCATGGCGCGCTGGAAACCGGCATTGCCACGGCGCTGGTGGCCGCCACCGAACAATTCAAAAGGGGCCGCCAGTTCGACTGAATCTGCGTGCGGCCGCCATCACTACCATCATTTATTTATATCGAGTACAGCATGCATGACTACCAACGCCCTCCGACCCTGCACCGCTACGGCCAGCGCAGCGAACTTGAACTGGCGCTGACGCACGGCCAGTTCCGGTTGACCCCGGCCGGCAATTGCCTGACGCTGAGCTTTTCGCAAGCGTGGGATAAAAAACTGTTCGACCTGTTCACCCCGGCCGACAGCTGCCTGATCATCCACAACACGGAAGAATTCGGCGAACGGCTGCACCGCGCGGTGCAGCGCACCTTGCCGAGCTGGGCCGGCATCGACGGCCTGGTCGAATACGGCGTGCGCGCCGCGCTGGGCGCGGCGTTCAGCAAGACCGCGCAGGAAGCGCCGGAACAGGAATGGCTGTTCGCCTGGCGCTCGATGCAAAGCCAGGCCAGCCTGAACCCGGTGACGGTCAAGATCGGCAGCCTGGAAAACTTCGCCGAATTGCGCGACCGCGACACCTACCTGGCCTGATTCGCGGGATGCGCGTAGGCGTTACAGGCTGACGCGGTTGGGACACGCCCGGCCCGCCATGTGGCAGGCCAGGTTGTCGAAGGTGATCGCGGCGATTTCGCGCAGCGCCTCGATGGTGAAAAAGCCCTGGTGGCCGGTGACCAGCACGTTCGGGAACGTCATCAGGCGCTGGAACACGTCGTCGTCGATGATGTCGGACGAGCGGTCCTGGAAAAACAGCGCGCTTTCCTGTTCATACACGTCGATCGCCAGGTAGCCGAGCCGGCGCGCCTTCAGCGCGGCGATCACGGCGCCGGTGTCGATCAGCGCGCCGCGCGAGGTGTTGACCAGCATCGCGCCCGGCTTCATGCGCGCCAGCGTGGCGCTGTCGATCAGGTGATGGGTCTGTTCGGTCAGCGGGCAGTGCAGCGACACGATATCCGATTGCTGCAGCAAGCCATCCAGGCCGGTCATCTCGCCGATGGCGCCGAATAGCGGCGAGGGAAACGGGTCATGTCCCAGCACCCGGCAACCGAGGCCCTTGAAGATGCGCGCCGTCGCCAGGCCGATCTTGCCGGTGCCGACGATGCCGACCGTCTTGCCGTGCAAGGTCATGCCCAGTAAACCATCCAGCGCAAAATTGCCTTCCCGGACGCGGGCATAGGCGCGGTGCGTCTGGCGGTTCAGCGTCATCACCAGCGCCAGCGCGTGTTCGGCCACCGCTTCCGGCGAATAGGCCGGCACCCGGGCGATGAAAAATCCCAGCCGCGCGGCGGTCGCGACATCGACATTGTTATACCCGGCGCAGCGCAGCAGGATGGCGCGCACGCCGGATTGCCACAGCGCGTGCAGCACGGGGCTGTCGAGCTGGTCGTTGACGAACACGCACACCGCGTCGCTGCCCTGCGCCAGCGGCGCGGTCTCTTGCGACAGCATCGACTGATGATAAATCAGCTCGATGCGGGTCGGGTCGGGCTGCCGGTGCAGCGCTTCGTCGAAGAAGCGCCGGTCATACGGCTGGCTGCTGAACAGGGCGATTTTCATGCGGACTTCCTGCAAACATGGTGGAATGAGCTTGGGACGGCGGCGGCGTTTATTCTTTCTTGCTGTCGATGCGGGCCAGTACCGCGCTCATCATGCGCTCGATATCGCCGCGTATCATCTGGTTGCCGAACATGCCCGGCACATAAAAGCTGGGCAGCAGCTTGCCATGGTAGCTGATGCGGGTGCCGCCGGTTTCCGGTATCGGGGTCAGTTCCCAGCGCGCTTCATAGTGCTTCATGTCGCCGGAAATGAGCGAGATGTCGATCGCCGACAGCGGCGTCTCGTTGACGCGCACCACCAGGTGGATCGCTTTCGATATGAACAGGAAATGCGCCGTGCCGAACTGCTCGACGATCACCTCGTTGCCATTGCGCGAGACCACCCGGCACGACGACAAGTCGGGCACGAATTCCTGCATACGCTCGTAGGTGGTCAGGATACGCCAGACGGTCGGCAGCGACGCCGCCACGCTGCCTGTCGCGTTGACTTCATACATGCGTTCCGCATCGATGTCGACGCGCTTGACCGCGACCTCCAGCTTGGGCATCTCCAATTTGGGCGCCTGAGCCACGGCCGATCCAGCGCACAGCATCAGCAGGCTAAGGATTAGTGGCTTCATCCGCTCAGACTACGGGAAAGAATGGCAGAACACAAGGGCCGCGCACGCTGTCGTGAGCGCTGTTCCGCCTTCCCATGGCGGCAATATGGTTTTTAGCATCCATTATCTAGAAAAGTACGCGTTAATGCACGGGCGCGGCATGCGCCGACAATCCTGATCAATGAGACCCGACACACCATGAACGACTATCCCCACTTGCTGGCCCCCTCGACCTGGGTTTCACCACCTTGCGCAACCGCGTCATCATGGGCTCGATGCATAGCGGCCTGGAAGACCGCTTTTACCACTACGGCAAACTGGCGGCGTTTTACCGCACACGGGCCCGCGGCGGCGCCGGCCTGATCGTCACCGGCGGCATTGCGCCGAACCGCTCCGGCTGGCTGCTGCCGTTCGGCGGCACGCTGAATTTTCTCGGCGACGTGCTCAACCACCGCCGCGTGACGCGCGCGTGCCGGCCATCGTCACGTCGGTGCCGCGCGGCGCCTTCGCCAGCGTGGCCGGCCGCCTCAGGCGCGAAGTGAACATCCCGGTGGTGGCCTCGAACCGCATCAACATGCCGTTCGAGGCGAATCACATCATCGAACGCGGCGACGCCGACCTGGTGTCGATGGCGCGGCCGTTCCTGGCCGATCCGGAATTGGTCAACAAGGCGGCCAGCGGCCGGACCGATGAAATCAATACCTGCATCGGCTGCAACCAGGCTTGCCTCGGCCATACCTTCGCCAATCGACGCGCCAGTTGCCTGGTCAACCCGCGCGCCTGCCACGAAACGACGCTGGTGTACGCCAGACAATCCGCGGCGCGCAAGGTGGCCGTGGTCGGTGCCGGCGCCAGCGGCGACGCCGCTGCGCCAGATCTTCCTGTTGCAGCGCAAGGCGTCGAAAGTGGGAGCGGGGCTGGGTGCACCGCGCCGCGCTGGCCAGGAACGGCGTCGGCATGCTGGCCGGCGTCCGCTACGACAAGATCGACGGTGAAGGATTGCACATTACCGTCGGTGGCCGGCAGCGGATACTGGCGGTCGATAACGTGGTGATTTGCGTCGGCCAGGACAGCCTGGCCGAATTGATGCCGGCCGAAGCTGAAAAGGCACAGGGCGGGCCGCGCTTCCACAGATAGGCGGCGCCGGTCCAGCTTAATGTCCGCCGTGGCCGGCCTTCTTGTCGAAGCTGTCGAGCACGTGCTGGGCCATGCCGTTGGCCAGTTCGTGTTCGCCGATGAAGACCTTGCCGGCGTTTTCGGCGCGCAGCAGATCGGCTTCTTCCTCGCTATGGGTACGCACCACGCTCAGGATGTTCGGATTGAGCGTGCGCGCCGTTTCGATCATCGCGCGCACGTGGAAGGTGTCCGGCGTGGCGATCACCAGCATCGTCGCATGGGTGATGTGGGCCTGGATCAGCACCGCCGGCTCGCCGGCGTTGCCGGCCACCGCCGGGATGCCCTGCTTGCGCAGCTGGTCGACGATTTCGCGGTTTTGTTCGGCCACCACGAAGTGGATGCCGCGCTCGGTCATCGCGGCGGCGATGCGCCGTCCGACCCGGCCGTAGCCGACCAGCACCACTTGTCCCGACAGTTTTTCCTGCGCCACGCTGACCGGCAGTTCGGCCAGCGGATCGGCCGGACGCTCGAACTTGCGGGCGAAGTCGCTATTGCCCATCCAGTTCACCAGCGGCTTGGCCATCGTGAAGACCAGCGGGTTGAGCGCGATCGACAGGATCGCGCCGGCCAGGATCAGGCTTTGGCCTTCTTGCGGCATCAAGCCCAGCGACAGGCCCAGCGCGGCCAGGATGAACGAGAATTCACCGATCTGCGCCAGGCTGGCCGACACGATCAGCGCCGTCTTCGGCGGGTAGCGCAGCGCGATCACCAGCAGGAAGGCGGCAGCCGATTTGCCGAAGATGATGATGGCGCACACGGCCAGTACTTGCAGCGGCTTGTCGACCAGGATGTTCGGCTCGAACAGCATGCCGACCGAGACGAAGAACAGCACCGCGAACGCGTCGCGCAGCGGCAGCGATTCTTCGGCGGCGCGGTGGCTCAGTTCCGATTCGCGCAGCACCATGCCGGCGAAGAAGGCGCCCAGCGCGAACGATACGCCGAACAACTGGGTCGATGCGTAGGCGATGCCGACCGCGGCGGCGATGGTGCACAGCGTGAACAGCTCACGCGAACCGGTGCGCGCCACTTGCCACAAGATCCACGGGAACAGCTTGCGGCCGACCACCAGCATGAAGACGATGAACCCGGCCACCTGGCCGAAGGTGATGGCCAGCGTGCGCAGCAGGCTGACTTCGGCGGCGCCCGGTGCGACCGTGCCGCCCAGCGAACCGGCGAACGGCGGCAGCAGCACCAGCACCAGCACGGTGACCAGGTCTTCGACCACCAGCCAGCCGACCGCGATGCGGCCGTTCAGCGAATCGAGGATGCCCCGTTCTTCCAGTGCGCGCAGCAGCACCACGGTACTGGCGACCGACAGCGCCAGGCCGAAGATCAGCCCGCCGCCTATGCTCCAGCCCCACACATGGGCCAGGCCCATGCCCATCGCCGTGGCGACGGCGATTTGCAGGATCGCACCGGGCAGTGCGATGCGCCGCACGTCCCATAAGTCCTCGATGGAAAAATGCAGGCCGACGCCGAACATCATCAGCATCACCCCGATCTCGGCCAACTGTCCGGCCAATTCCGCATCGGCGACAAAACCCGGCGTGGCCGGTCCTATCATGATGCCGGCGGCCAGATAACCGACCAGGGCCGGCAGTTTCAAACGTGTGGCGATAAAGCCAAAGACGAGGCCGAACCCTAGGGCGGCGGCGATGGTGGTGATCAGGCTGATGTTATGGGGCATGCGTTATGGGTTCCTTATGAGGGAGCTGTCGGCCAATAAATGGGTAAAAAATGGAAGTGCGTAGCATCGCCTGTATCGCGGCTTGGAGCCTATCCCGCTACTGAGAAGCACCAGAAGAGGACGTATTCATCTACTGGGATAGGCTCTTAGTATAAACGCATCGAAGCGCCGTTGCGGTATGTTACGCGTAGGAAAGTTAGAAAATCCCTAATCTTGCCGAATTAACGGTAGATTAAACGATATTTCATCGTTTTTGTTGTGAATTGCCGAGAAATAGGCAAATGAATGGAAAACCAGGCAAGGGAAAAGGACAGGCCGGAGCGGCGATTGGCACGCCGCTCCATTGACAGAAGAACCAGAGCTGCTGCTTTACATGTTGTTTGGCGCCGTGCTTACAGCTTGCGCACCACCACGCAGCCGATCGAGTAACCGGCGCCGAAGGAGCAGATCACGCCCAGCGCGCCGGCCGGCATGTCGTCCTGGTATTTATGGAAGGCGATGATGGAACCGGCCGACGAGGTATTCGCGTATTCGTCGAGGATCACCGGCGCTTCCTGCGGCTCGGCGTCGCGGCCGAGGATCATGCGGGTGATCAGCAAGTTCATGTTCAGGTTAGCCTGGTGCAACCAGTAGCGGCTCACTTGCGGCACTTCCAGGCCGGCCTTGGCGATGGTCGCCTTGATCATCTCGGCGGCCATCGGGCACACTTCCTTGAACACTTTGCGGCCTTGCTGGCGAAACAGTTTGTCGGCTTTGCCTTCGCCGGTTTCATCAAAACGGTTCAGGAAACCGAAATTGTTGCGGATATTGTTGGAAAAACTGGTTTTCAGCTGGGTTTCGAGGATTTCGAACTGGTGCTTTGACGTCGCCGTGTCTTTCGCTTCGACGATGATCGCGGTGCAGGCGTCGCCAAAGATGAAATGGCTGTCGCGGTCGCGCCAGTTCAAATGGCCGCTGGTGATTTCCGGATTCAGCACCAGTACCGCGCGTGCCTGGCCGCTTTGCACGGCGGCAACGGCGGTCTGGATGCCGAAGGTGGCCGACGAGCACGCTACGTTCATGTCGAAACCATAGCCGTCGATGTCCAGCGCTTGCTGCACTTCGACCGCCAGCGCCGGGTAGGCGCGCTGCATATTGCTGCACGCCACCAGCACCATGTCGATATCGGCGGCGCTGCGGCCGGCCTGCTGCAGCGCGGCGCGGGCGGCGGCGACCGCCATGTCGGCCTGGATCGACAATTCATCGTCGCCCCGTTCGGGGATGCGCGACACCATCCGCGCCGGGTCGAGGATACCGTCCTTTTCCATCACGTAGCGCGCCTTGATGCCGGACGCCTTTTCGATGAAGGCGACGCTCGATCCTTCCAGCGCGGTGACCGTGCCGTCGGCGATGGCCGCCGCATGCCCGGCATTGAACTGTTCGGCGTAAGCGTTAAAGCACGTGACCAACTCTTGGTTGGAGATCGAAAATGGCGGCGTATACAGTCCGGTACCGCTGATAACGGCTTGTCTCATGATTAAGCTTTCAAATTGGGCAATCGGCTTAATGCCGATAATTTCCCAAATTCTACACAAACGGAATCAACATTAGAGAGATTGGTGCTATCTTGGTAATATTTTTTTGTCATAAAAATTATTAGTTTAGCTCCGAAAAAAAACGGCGCCTTGATTGGCGCCGTTGTTTCGCGGTGTTTTGCTGTAAGGCGGATTTATTTTTGATTCATCGTTTTTTTCGCGGTATCGGCTTGCACGATCGCCGATTCCGCCTTGGCCAGTTGCACCGGCAAACCTTTTAAATGGTTCAGCGCCTGGGCCAGCTGGAAGTCGTCCCTGGCGCCGTATTCCAGCGGCTTGTGGGTTTTTTCCAGCGCCACGGCGCGCAACTGTTCTTCCAGTTCATCGTGGACACCGGCTTGCTCGCCGCCTTTCAGCTTGTCCTGGGTATCCTTGTCGCGGTCGTTGCTCAAATGCTTGCTCAAGTCCGCTTCGCGCATGCGCAAGCTGTTCAAGCCGTCGCCATCGGCGTTTTCATCGACCATCAAATCGGGCACGATGCCCTTGGCCTGGATCGAGCGGCCGTTCGGCGTGTAATAACGGGCGGTGGTCAGTTTCACCGCGGTGTCGGCGGTCAGCTGGCGGATGGTTTGCACCGAGCCCTTGCCGAAGGTCTGGCTGCCGAGAATGATCGCGCGCTTGTAATCCTGCAAGGCGCCGGCGACGATTTCCGATGCCGACGCCGAGCCGGTATTGACCAGCACCACCATCGGCACGGTTTTCAGTGCGGCCGGCAATTTTGCCAGCGCATCCGGTTCGCTGCGCAAGGCATAGTATTGCGGGCTGCCGTAAAACACTTGCTTGGAGTCCGGCAACTGGCCATTGGTCGAGACGATCGCCGCATTCTTCGGCAGGAAGGCCGCCGAGACGCCGATCGCGCCTTGCAGCACGCCGCCCGGATCGTTGCGCAAGTCCAGGATCAAGCCTTTGATGTGCGGGTCTTGCTGATAGAGCGCGCTGATCTGGGCCGCCATGTCGTCGACCGTCGGTTCCTGGAATTGCGATACGCGCACCCAGGCGTAGCCCGGTTCGATCAGTTTCGACTTGACGCTTTTCTGGTGGATTTCTTCGCGCGTGATGACAAACACCAGCGGCTGCGGTGCATCCTTGCGGGCAATCGTCAGCGTCACCTTGCTGCCTGGTTCGCCGCGCATTTTCTTGACCGAGTCGTCGAGGCTCATGCCCTTGACCGGCGTCGCGTCGAGCCGGGTGATCAGGTCGCCCGGCTTGATGCCGGCGCGGTAGGCCGGCGAATCCTCGATCGGCGCGACAATCTTGATATAACCGTCTTCGCTCTGGCCGATTTCAATGCCGAGGCCGACGAACTTGCCTTCCGAACCTTCGCGCAATTCGGCGTAGGCCTGTTTGTCGAGGTAGGCCGAATGCGGGTCGAGCGAGGCGACCATGCCGCTGATGGCGTCGGTCAGCAATTTCTTGTCTTCGACCGGTTCCACATAATCCGACTTGATCAGGCCGAATACGTCGGCCAACTGGCGCAATTGCTCCAGCGGCAGCGCCGGTTCGACCGGTTTTTGCGCCATCGCCGAAAATTGCAGCGAGACGGCGACGCCGGCGACCACGCCGAGGCCGATCAAGCCGGTATTTTTAAGTTTGCCCATGTTTCACCTGTTGATACTGAAAAGCACACACCGGCCCGGAAGGAGCGGCGCTTCGATCAAAGTATAGCCCCGTTTTCCAGGGCGCGTCTTAACCATCGATTAAATGCCTGCCCTACGCTTGCCATGCGGTTTTGGCTGCCCCAAAAAGGGGCGTTAAAGTAGCCTGTTTGTATGCTGTGTATCCCTTTTATTTACGACAGTAAGTAATTGTAAGAGTTGCGTGGGAAGGTAAAACCGGGGCCTATAGTCCGCTCAGTTCTTACCCGAAGTGGTTTTTTGCCTGCGCCTTAAAACGCAGGCGTTTTTTTGTCTGGAGCATTCACATGCCTTCATTTTCTCTCCGTTCTGCGCTGCGCCGTGTGAGCCTGGCCATGGTGCTTGCCGGTAGCGCCGCCGCGTCGTACGCGCTGCCCGTGATGGACATGCATCTGGAGGACTTGTTGCCGATGGCGCAAGATTTCAAGCAAGAGTTGAACTTGAACGCCAACCAGCAAATCCTGTGGCAGCAAGTGGAAAGCAAGACCCGCCAATTGCTGCGCGAACGGGCGGCGCGCCGCGAACATCTGCAATCCGCGCTGCAGCAAGGTTTGCTGGCGCCGACACTGGAATTGCGCGACATGGCGCCGGCGCTGGACGCGGAAACGGCGGCCAGCGCCGCCGAAGAAAAACAGTTGCGCGAATGGTGGCTGACCGTCAACGATGCGCTCGATGAACATCAGCGCCAGCAAGTCGCCCAATTCCTGAGCGGACAATTGGCGCGCGTGATGGATGGCGCGCCCCGGCATGATGCGCCGGCGCGTCCGAAGAGCGATGGCGGCGGCGGGCGCAAAGGCGGCCGCGGCGGCATGGGCGGCATGGGTGGTATGGGTGGTATGGGTGGTATGGGCGGCGCGGGCGGCGTGGGCGTACCGGGATCCTGATACCACGGCAGCGCCAGTGTTGCGTGAAACGGGCGCATGTGTATCGTAAAGTAAAAAACGGCCGCGGAGGCATCCGCAGCCGTGGCGCGGCGCATAAAATATGAAGCTGACAAGTTCTTGCTGAAGCCACGCTGTATTGCCAGCCACAGCGCCATCCCTACCCTGTGCGATCCTATGAGTAAATTGCTTCCTGCCGCGTGCCTGGTTTTCCTCAGCGGCGGCGCCGGTCAATTGTCTGCCGCGCCTCAAGAAAATCCTGATCCAGCCACTATTCCGGCCAGCCAGGATGACACGCTCGGCAAGCGCGATGGTAAGAGCTTGCCGCAGATTAACGTCAACGGCAGCCGCGCCAGCGACATGGATGAACGGCGCCAGTCGACGGCGGCCAAGCAAGTCTATGGCCGCGAAGAACTGGACCGCAATGGCGACACCAGCCTGGGCGATATCCTGAAGCGCTTGCCGGGCGTGACGATGGGCGGCCGGCCGGGACGCGGCGGCGAAATCCGCATGCGCGGCCTGGGCAGTGGTTATACCCAGGTGCTGCTGAACGGCGAGCGTCCGCCGGCCGGCTTTTCGATGGATGCCCTGTCGCCCGACCAGGTCGAACGGATCGAAGTGATGCGCGGCCCGGTGGCCGAACACAGCACGCGGGCGATCGCCGGCACCATCAATATCGTGTTGCGCGACGGTTACCAGCAGCGCGACAGGCAACTGAAACTGAGCGACAGTATCGAGCAAGGCCGGCATGGGCCGAATCTGTCGCTGACGGTGCCGGGCAAGGAGGGCGCGCTGACGTATCTGTTGTCGGCGTCGGTATTTCAAAGTCGCCAGCAAGATTTCAGCACCACCCATAACCTGGATAGCGACAGCGATGGCGAGATCCAGAAAGAGCAACTGGTGCGCGATGGCGCCGCGCGCCGTTCGCGCGGCATCCATTTGACGCCGCGCCTGTCGTATAAATTCGACGGCGGCGACACGCTCAATTTCCAGCCGTTTTTAATGAGCAGCCGCAGCGACGGCAGCATCAGCAGCTTGCTGGACCAGGACAGTGGATCGGCCCCTGCGGAATATGCCAGCGCCGACGGCGCCACGCACGCCAGCAGCACGTTCTTGCGCGGCTTCGGCAACTGGCTCCATAAAATGCAGGGCGCGGCCAAGCTGGACGTCAAGTTCGGTTTCGGCAACGGCCGCAGCGACAGCGATGCACGGCGCAATCAATACAACGCCACTGGCGGCTTGCTCGACCAGTTCATCGATAGCGACACCACCCGCGACCGCAGCGCCAATAGCGGCGGTAAATATACGGTGCCGCTGGGCAAGAACCATTTGCTGGCGGCCGGCTGGGATGCCGAATGGAACCAGCGCCGGCAAACCCGCGTGTCGCTCGACAACGGCGCGCCGTCGTTCGCCGATTCGGGCGACAACCTGAGCGCCGACACGCGCCGCTTTGCCGGTTTTGTGCAGGATGAATGGGATATCACGCCGCAATGGGGCGCGTATTTCGGCGTGCGCTGGGAAGGCATCCGCACCACCAGCCAGCTGGCCGGTAACGATATCGTCAACCAGAGCAGTGTCTGGAGTCCCTTGCTGCATGGCGTATGGCGCATTCCCGGCCATGAAAAAGACCAGGTGCGCATGAGCCTGACGCGCAGCTACCGGGCACCGGCGCTGAACGACTTGATCGCCTTGCCATCGCTGTCGCGGCTGAACAGCGCGACCCGGCCCGACCGCATCGGCAATCCGAACCTGAAGCCGGAACTGGCGACCGGCATCGACCTGGCCTATGAACATTACCTGGGCCGCAGCGGCATCATCAGCATCGGCGGGTTTACGCGCAACATCGACAAGCTGATGCGGCGCGACATCAGCTTGCAAAATACCGGCACCGGACCGCGCTGGGTGTCGGCGCCGGCCAATATCGGCAATGCGCGCACCAGCGGCATCGAACTGGAAGCCAAATTCCAGCTCGTGGAATTGATGGAGCATGCGCCTGCGATCGATTTGCGCAGCAATTACAGCCGCTTCTGGTCGAATGTCGACGGTATTCCCGGGCCGAATAACCGGCTCGACCAGCAAGCCAGACAGACCGCCAACCTGGGCCTGGATTACCGCCTGAAAGATGTGCCGCTGACGCTGGGCGGCAGTTTCAACTGGACCCCGGCCACCACGGTGCAAACCAGTTTGACGGAAACCGTCAGCGGCGGCGCCAAGCGCGTGCTGGATGTATATGGTTTGTGGAAATTCAATGCGCGCACCCAGCTACGTATTTCAGCCAGCAACCTGCTGGCCGACGACTACCACAGCGGCCGCCTGGTCGACAGCAACGGCCTGGCGCAAACCGCGCAGACCATGGCCGACACTTATCGCGTGCTGAATGTCAGGCTGGAAACCAAGTTTTAATTGTTCAAAACCAACTTTAGCATGCAGTGGTCATGTGTTGCTTCTCGTGCTACATTGCTGAATTACTGCCGCCAGGTTTCCTGGCCGCAGTAATTTTCCATGTACCCGAGGACTCTACGTGAAACGATATCTTTTGAGCAGCCTGACCCTGTTGGCTGCCTTCGCGAATGCCGCGCCCGCCGCCCCTGCCGCCCCTGCCGTCGACGCCGCTCCGGCGGCAGCGCCGGTTTCGGGCATCGAGGTGCAATACATCGATAACAGCATGCGCGCGCAAGACGACTTTTTCACCCATCTGAATGGCCAGTGGCTGAAAACGACCGACATTCCTGCCGACAAATCGAGCTGGGGCTCGTTCGCCAAATTGCGTGACGACACCCAGCCACAATTGCGCGGCATCATCGAAGCGGCGCAAAAAAACCAGGCGGTAAAAGCCGGTTCCGAAGTGAAAAAGATCGGCGACCTGTATACCAGCTACATGGACGAGAAAAAACTCGATGCGCTGGGCATCAAGCCGCTGGCTGGCGAACTGGGCCGCATCCGCGCGGTGCGCGACAAGAAGGCCATCCCGACGCTGATCAGCCACCTGAACCAGATCGGCGTCGCCACGCCCTATGGCACCTATGTCGGCCAGGATGCGCGTGAATCGACCAAATATGCGGCCTATGTCGGGCAGGGCGGACTGGGCATGCCGGACCGCGATTATTACCTCGACGCCAAGCTGGCCCCGGTCAAGGCGAAGTACCAATTGCACGTTGAAAAAATGCTGAACATGGCGGGCGCCAAGGACCCGGCCGCCAGCGCCAGGGCCGTGGTGGCGCTGGAAACCGCGCTGGCCCGGATACAATGGAGCAAGGTCGAAAACCGCGATCCGGTCAAGCGCTACAACAAGACCGAGATCGCCAGGCTGGGCGAGCTGACCCCGGGCTACGACTTGAAATCGGGCCTGGCCGCGTCCGGCATCGCGACCAAGGTCGATTACGTCATCGTCAGCCAGCCGAGCTACTTCACCGGCTTCGACCAGATCGTTGAAAAAACCGGCCTGGATACCTGGAAAGCTTATTTTGAATGGCAATTGGTGCGCAGTTACGCGAATTACTTGTCGAAAGATTTCGTCGACGCCAGCTTCGACTTCTATGGCACCACCATCAGCGGCGTCAAGGAAAACCAGCCGCGCTGGAAACGCGGCGTCGGCACGGTCGAAAGCGCGCTGGGCGAAGCGGTCGGCAAACTGTATGTTGAGCAATACTTCCCGGCCGAACGCAAGGTCCGCATGGAACAACTGGTCAAGAACTTGCTGGCCGCTTACCAGCAAAGTATCGATACGCTCGACTGGATGGGGCCTGAAACCAGGAAGGAAGCGCAAGCCAAGCTGGCCAAGTTCACGCCGAAAATCGCCTACCCGAACAAATGGCGCGATTATTCGACGCTGAGCATCGCCGCCAGCGACCTGGTCGGCAATATGATACGCGCCGCCGATTTTTCGGCCAAGCGCCAGCTCAGCAAGCTGGGCAAGCCGATCGACCGCGAAGAGTGGAGCACGACGCCGCAAACCGTCAACGCTTTTTACAACTCGACGAAGAATGAAATCGTGTTCCCGGCGGCGATCTTGCAAGCGCCATTCTTCGACGCCAATGCCGACGATGCGGTCAACTATGGCGCGATCGGCGCCGTGATCGGCCATGAAATCAGTCACGGCTTCGACGACAAGGGCAGCCAGTCCGACGGCGACGGCAATTTGCGCGACTGGTGGACCAAGGAAGACCGCAAGAACTTCGGCGCCAAGGCCGATGCGCTGAGCAAACAATACGACGGCTACAGCCCGCTGCCGGGCTACCACGTCAACGGCGCGCTGACGCTGGGCGAAAACATCGCCGACAATTCCGGCCTGGCGATCGCCTACAAGGCGTACCAGCTGTCGCTGGGCGGCAAGCCTGCGCCGGTGATCGACGGCTTGACCGGCGACCAGCGTTTTTATGCCGGCTGGGCCCAGGTATGGCGCAGCAAGATGCGTGAAGAACAGCAAATCGTGCAAATCAAGAGCGATCCGCATGCGCCGGCCCAGTTCCGCGTCAATGGCGTCATGGTGAACCAGCCTGCCTTTTATGATGCGTTTGGCATCAAGGAGGGCGACAAGATGTACCTGGCGCCCGATCAGCGCGTGATTATCTGGTGATTTCTCGGCAAGTATTTTGTCAATAATGAATAAAAGAAGGCCATTGGACATGGCCTTTTTTGTATTAATATGGAAAAACTATCGGTAGCGCCGGCGCTGTGCTACAGTCAAAATCCGGGCCGGAAGCCTAGAGCGTTCCGACCCCTTTATTCAACACATCAATAAAGGATACAAGTGAAACGATATTTGCTAAGCGCACTCACCTTGAGCTTGCTGGCCGGCGTCGCCGGAACGGCTGGAGCGGCCGATGCCGCTAAAACAACCGCGCCAGTGGCGGCTACAGCCGCCGCGCCGGCCGGACTGGTGTCCGGCATCGATATCCAGTACATCGACCCGGCCGTGCGCGTCCAGGACGATTTCTTTACTCACTTGAATGGTAAATGGTTGCAAAGCACCGAAATTCCGGCCGATAAATCGAGCTGGGGCAGTTTCGCCAAGCTGGACGACGATACCCAGCTGCAATTGCGCGGCATCATCGAAGCGGCCGCCAGCAATGCCAGCCGGGTCGCCGGGTCGGACCAGCAAAAGATCGGCGATTTCTACAATAGCTTCATGGACGAGAAAAAGCTGGAAGAACTCGGCCTGACCCCGCTGAATGCGGAACTGGCCAGGATTGCCGCATTGAAGGACAAAAAAGAATTGCCTGCCTTGTTCGGCCATTACAGCAGGCTGGGCGTCAACGCGCCATATGACTTCGGCGTCAGCCAGGACGCCAGGGATTCGACCAAGTACGTGGTCGATTTTGTCCAGCGCGGCCTCGGCTTGCCCGACCGCGATTATTACCTGGAAGCGAGCAAAGCCGACATCCGCGCCAAATACCTGGCCCATGTCGAAAAAATGCTGGCCTTGTCCGGCGACGGCAATGCCGCGGCCAATGCCAAGGCCGTGCTGGAAGTGGAAACCGCACTGGCCAAGGTACAGTGGAGCAAGGTCGAAAACCGCGACCCGGTCAAAACCTATAACAAGGTCGAGATCGCCAAACTGGCCGCATTGATCCCGGGCTACGACTGGAATGCCTACCTGGCGGAAACCGGCATCGCCGGCAAGGTCAGCTACGTCATCGTCAGCCAGCCGAGCTACCTGAAGGGCTTGAGCGCGGTACTCGACAAAACCCCGCTGTCGAGCTGGCAAGCCTATTGCCAATGGCATGTGCTGCACGCCCATGCGGCCTACCTGTCAAAAGCCTTTGTCGATGAAAACTTCGCCTTCTACGGCAGCACGCTGACCGGCGTCACCGAAATGCGGCCACGCTGGAAACGCGGCGTCGGCACGGTGGAAGGCGCGATAGGCGAAGCGCTCGGTAAACTGTACGTCGAGCAATATTTTCCGGCTGACCGCAAAGCACGCATGGAAGCGCTGGTCAAGAACTTGCTGACCGCCTACAAGCAAAGCATCGACAAGCTCGACTGGATGAGCCCTGCGACCAAGAAGCAGGCGCAAATCAAACTGGCCAAGTTCACCACCAAGATCGGCTATCCGAACAAATGGCGCGATTATTCGGCGCTGACGGTGTCGAAAGACGACTTGCTCGGTAACGTGCAGCGCGCCAACGCGGTCGCGCATGAGCGTGAACTGAACAAGCTGGGCAAGCCGATCGACCGTGATGAATGGGGCATGACGCCGCAGACAGTGAATGCTTACTATAGCCAGGAACTCAATGAAATCGTGTTCCCGGCCTCGATACTGCAAGCGCCGTTCTTTGACGCCAACGCTGACGACGCGGTCAACTACGGCGCCATCGGCGCGGTGATCGGCCACGAAATCAGCCATGGCTTCGACGACCAGGGTGCGCAATATGACGGCGACGGCAATCTGCGCGACTGGTGGAGCAAGGCCGACCATAAGAACTTTACCGCCAAGACCAAGCAACTGGTTGCCCAATACAATGGCTTCAGCCCGGTCAAGGGGTATTTCGTCAACGGTGAACTGACGCTCGGCGAAAACATCGCCGACAACTCCGGCCTGGCGATTGCGTATAAAGCGTACAAATTGTCGCTGAACGGTAAAAAAGCGCCGCTGATCGATGGCCTGACCGGCGAGCAACGTTTCTACAGCGGCTGGGCACAAGTCTGGCGCATGAAAATGCGTGAAGCGCAGCAGTTGGTGTATCTGAAATCGGACCCGCATTCGCCAGCCCCATTCCGCGTCAACGGCACCGTGCGCAATCAGCCTGGCTTTTACGACGCCTTCGGCGTGAAACCGGGCGACCAGATGTACCTGGCGCCAAAAGACCGCGTGATCATGTGGTAACCAGTTTCAACTGGCGTTGAAAAGACGATGCCGCCCGGCGCAAGCCTGGCGGCATTTTTCATGGGGGCGGCCGGCATCACAGATGACGCAGGCGTAAAAAAACCGCCCATCATGGAGCGGTTTTCCAACCTCAGAAATCTGATGCGGACATCAGGCTTCTCAACAGCCAGGCGATTACTTCCTGGCGTCCGCAGCGGGGGCGGAAGCGGCTGCCGCATCCGGCGCGGCGGCAGGCGCGGCGCCATCGGCAGGCGCGGCCGCTGCTGCTGGCGCAGGCGCTTCCGGTTCCTTGAACTTGGCGCCGCTCGCATTGGCGATGTAGACCACCGCGCGGGCTATTTCAAAATCGTCGAGGTCGGGATTGCCGCCTTTGGCCGGCATCGCGTTCAAGCCCAGCAAAGCATGCTTGAGGACGGTATCGTAACCATGGGCGATGCGCGCCGCCCACGCGCCGGCATCGCCGAATTTCGGCGCACCGGCAACGCCGGCACCATGGCAGGCGACGCAGGTACTGTTATAAATCGCTTCACCGGTCTGGAATACTTTGGGCGCGTTGGCGTCTTTCAGCGTGAAACCGACATCGGCCACCGGTTTCAGGCGTTCGGCGATGACTTCGGGAGCCTGGCTGTCGGAGCCGCGGCCCGTCAATTTTTGCGTCGTCACAAACTGCACCAGCAGGATAATCCCGATCACGGTGACTAAGAAAAAGCCTACAACCGCAGCAACCAGCTGCTTCGGCGTTCTGATTGCGGATTCGTGCTCGTTGTGTGCGTCGCTCATGATTTCCTTACAATTATCTAGCTGGTGGCTGAAGGCTTCTGGCTGTGCGGCGTATCTTTTTTGCATGTCAGGATGTAAACGTTCGCCGAATTTGCGATTATAGACTCAAAAAATCCTCTTTGGAATCAAATCCCCCCCAGATACGACACTTTCCATGGACGGGATTCAAGAAAAACGGTATCCTACGCATCACTTCAAGTATCTCCCCCCGTGCGGCTGTAGCTCAGTGGATAGAGTATTGGCCTCCGAAGCCAAGGGTCACTGGTTCGATCCCAGTCAGCCGCACCAGTAAAACTGCAGGTTATCAGGCAGTTTTGGGAATATGAAGATCGCTTGGTCAAGTTTTGGGAAAGTTTTTGGGAAAATATTCCCAAAAATATTTTCTGAATTGTGTCCCGACCAGCGTCAGAATTGGTGCACTTATCCCTATACGGTAATTCCAACACTATGGAGTTACCCGTGCCAAAAAAACGACAACATCGTTCTGAGAAGTACATTCACATTGAAGAGCGCAACGGCGCTTACCGTGCCAAGGTCACTGTTTCGCATCAAAAGGATTCGAATACTTTCTCCACTTGGGATGAGAGTATGCGCTGGGCTCGCCAGCGTCGGCAGGCGTTCTTGGATAGCCAAGATGCCAACCAAGGGGCGCCGGTACCGGCGCCCTTAGCGGTACCGGCCCAAGTAGGGCCTATTTATGCTTATCCATTCACCTATCATGCCCCACCTGCTGTAAAGCTAGTGGACGTGTTTG
>NZ_HG322949.1:5381523-5527789 GCF_000723165.1 Janthinobacterium agaricidamnosum NBRC 102515 = DSM 9628 | reverse complement strand
GAGGACTTGGAGGGAGGGTCAAACTGAGAGGGTCAATCCGGCCAGCAAACGAACAGACGAGGTCACTTTGAGCCATGCGTCGGTCGATGGCAGCCAATAACGCGTCTTGGCTACCATGGTCGTGACCGCATAGCAGGCAAGTCGCGCCATCTATGTGAGTTCGGAGTTCGGCAATCAGCTTTTGTAGACTGGTATCATTGATTCTGGCTGAACCGAGTTCACGTTCTACGCGAGCGACAAGATGTTCCTGTGCCATGACCGCTTGCTGGGTTTCGCCGAGCCGCGCGCGTTTCGCGTCGGGTGACCCCTGCAGCGTTGCTTCGAGGGTTTGTATGGTTACCAATCTTGGTTCTGCCTGCGCCCAGAGGCCTGCCTGCTCTTTGATCTGTTGTACGCGAGCCGCCGCATCTTCAGCGGCCTTTAGGTTGCCATCAAGGCGCCGAACCGCTGCTGCCGCATCCTCCTTGGCACTCAGCGCGTTGGACTGGTTCTCCCTTTGCTGATTTAGAAGCTGGTTGAGCCTAGATAGGTTCTCAGCGTGAGTCTGGTTCTGTGCGGTCAGCTGCGCATACTCCGGCTGAACGGAGGTAGCCCATGTGAACCAATCACGTCGGTTCTGTTCGCCCTGTTCCTGAGTCTTGAACTGCGCAAGCTCGCTCGTCAGCGCGCCGAGGCGCGCTGACGCCTCATTGGCACTAGCCTCAGTTCGTTTGGCCAGCGCCTTACGTTCTTCGAGCTGCGCGCGCATTGGTTCGAGTTGCTCATGCAGCGTTCTCAAGGCCGTGACGTGCTCAAGGGCTTTGGACACCCTTGCGCGCGCGCTTACAGCTTCAGTTGCAGAAGATTCCAGCAGCGCACGGAGAGCCCTAGTATCGCGAGCGCTGATGCCGGACATATTGAACCCTGAGGTCAAAATCGCCTGCTCTAACTCAGTAAACCGAGCGTTGAGCGCATCCGGCGTCGCATCTGCAGAAGCAACGCCCTCCAGGCGCGTTAATTCCTGCCGCTCGGCGTCCATGGCGCTGCGAGCGCTCTGAGCTTGCTTCCGTGCCTCAGTGAGCGCTTGCCGAGAGAGCTTCAGCACGTCCTCGGTCTTTTTCAAACCGCTGACATAGTCTTCGAATGCGAGCATGCGTGACACTATGTCCGCTGGTAGTTCGCACTTTTCCGCAACGTCACGGGTGAGCTCTTGGCTGTCTTGACTGAACAAGTGTGTAGCTCGAAAAAGAGCTACCATGTTATCGACACGATCAGCCGCAGCTGGAGCTCCGCCAGTCAGAAGGCTGAGTACATCTTTTCTCGTGGTGGCCTTTCCATTCACCTGTGCAGTGTTGTGGTCCGCCAGATCGCGAGAAATGACGTGTTGCTCACCTTCACGCTCGAGCGTAAGCGTAACCGAGGTCGACTCATCGCCACTGTCTAGGTGCTTCGCGGCCTTTGCCAAGCCTCCACTTGTCTTGGCAAGCCGACCAACGCCACCAGTGACAGCGAAGTCGATGGCGTCGAAGAATGAAGTTTTGCCAAATCCGTTGGGACCGTAAAGAATCGTGACAGCTGAGCCAAGCTCAAACTTTTTCTTTGTACGATAGGCTCGGAAGTTCTGGATTGAAATCGACTTGAGTGTTGCCTGCACTCGCTCTTCAGTGGTGGATTCTGAGTGTGCCTCCGGGGGCGCCCCGGCAACTTTGTCTGGAGCGCCGTAGATTCCTTCAAGACACGCGCTAAAAATCGAGGTCGCGCTACTCTGCGAGGGTACAACAAGGGCTTTTGCCAATTCCGCCTTCAAATTACGTTGTCGAAGTAACGTCTGGGCTGAAGGCGGTCGCGTCTGTGCTCCTGCGGTAACCGGTGATAGCGGTAGGAATGGTAGCCTAGCGAGGCTGCCAGCTAGGTTTTGGTCCAACTGTATGACATATTTTCTGCAGAAATACACGTCGACTTCGACGCGCGAACGGAAAGACTCTTGAACGGCGGTTTTCTCCGGAACGCAAAACACGAATGACACGTCTTTCGTGGACCACTCCGCAGTTCGCTTGAGGTAGTGCTTCTTGAACGCCGCATACAGCAGGTCGTAGTCTGCCTCATCACCAACAGCAAATGCGGTGATCGCATGACTTCGTTGCATTAAGAGCAATGGTAAGCAATCCTCGCGAAGAACCTCCTCTGTGAAGGTCGCTCCGGCCATAAGCAGCGACAGCGCGCCGCGTAGCTCTGAGGGCAGGCTCAAGACTTCAGGAGATTGCTGCATCGAGTGCCTTTCGTAGTTCCGTTTCGTTCGCGGAGCCTTGGTATGCTTGAAGAAAGTCGTGGTAGCCGACACGAATAATCGCGCTGGTAGGGTCTGTAAAGTTGAGTTCCTTGGTCGGCTCGGCGGCTTGGTCAAACAAAGTTCGCATCCGCGGATTCCATGACGTGTTGTCTTCGTCGCGACTTACCAGAAGCAGTTGACCTCGATGGTCCGGTAGTATGTCCATAGCGTGCTTGTCGCACTCCTCGTGGCTTTGGCCGATCACGGCGACGACTTCGACGCTTGTGTCTCCTTTGATGATGGTGGCCTGCGCTCCGTTGCCATGGAATATTGCTGAATATTTGGCGACTTCGAGGATTGAGAAGCTGTGCAGGACATGCTTGATCGCCTGAGACTGAGTGTTCCGCCATTTATCTGGGACGCTACGCGCCGCTGGAGACGCAATCAACACCGTCTTGTTGAGCGCGTCTGGCGGCAGCCAGCGAAGCGCGTTCACTGCTCGCAGATGAGCAGTTGCAGCGGCGTCGGCCAGCGGCAAATTTGGATATTTTATTTGTAAGGACTTTTGGGGATCGTCGAGTTCGTCGTTGACCCACTTTACTACTGCAGGAACAAGCCCTGAGGGAGTGCGGGGGTCCTCTGTTCCTGGATATGGATGCACAGTTGCCTCGGCAAGTGCATATCGCCGTCCTGCCGCGCCTGGCGGCAAGGCCATAGGGTTTAGTTGACGGAACGAGTGTATGCACGCGCCGCGCTCTCGGAATACCGCATCCTTGAAGTTCTCCAATGGATTGCCAGGTCTCTGGAACTCGCCGCCAGCGCAGTATGTGGGCATACTCTCAGGCTTCATGAACTTGTCGCTTGCGAAGATGACAGCGGACTGACCATATTGATTTGCACTACCAGGAGCCGCATTCCCCGCCACGTTCGCCATGACTAAACAAGTACCTTCACGAAGTACACTAGGGAATTGCACCGGATTGAAGAACGGCTGAACCTGACTCATGAAAGAAGCATGCGATGGCCCCGGATTGCATTGAGCTACGAACAGCCAAGTGAGCGGCAGCTGTGCTTCAATCGCAGCTGCGGTCTGCTCTATGTCCTGCAGAAGCCACTCCCAGATGCGACGTTGATCCCGGACCCCAATCCAGTCGTAGCAAATGAGAGTTGCAAAACGATAAGGCGCATGGTTGTCGGCATAGGTACCCTTAAACAAGAAGATGGATTTCCCCTTGAACATGGATTGGTGGTCGACTTGGAGTTCGACACCAGCGGGTTCTATTTTGGTCTGAATCCAGCACCTAACTTCGCCAGACTCGAGCTTTACCCAAGTTGCACAGCAGTTGACCCATTGATCTTGACGGACGCGATCCAACGAACTGCCAACAACGTCGTAGACTGTACCCGGCCGCTGGACAAGTTGGCTAAATTGTTCCCGCGTCAGGCCTTCGAGCCCTCCAATGACGACTGTACCTGCCGGCCAAGTGTCATCAGCCATCGCAGCCGTGATGTGGTCGAAGCCGGCTAGGCCAGGCAGTGTACATTCTGGAAAAATGGTGAAATGAGTCTTCTCGGCACCGTGCACGCAGGCGCGGGCCACAGCGAGCGTGGCGTCGATGCCGGCCAGTGCCGTAGCCCTGACTGCGGGTACAAGGGGAAATGGTTCCAAATGGACGAAATCCACAAACGGCTGCGCAATGACCATCCCGACTTCCCCGCGCGGCAACCGCACTCCGAGCTGGCCAATGTCAATCTCAATGACCTGAATCAAACTATCCCTCACTTTTTTTGTTGATTCTGGCAGGCGACCGATGGCGAATTGCCCAAGTACCAGCCTTAAATTTTCCGAGCATGGTCGAGATAAGCCGACGGCAGTTAGGATAGCATCTTGCCTAGATGAAAAGTACACGAATTGTCACACTCGCTTGCCGTCGACTTCCGACTAGAAGATTTTTCCTTCCACGATAGGTCTAGGGTTGAGACAGCCATTCTTTACAAATCGTTGAATAACTCGGATATTCATGTAATAATTGGATATCCTATTTATTCAAGGAGAAATAATGACATTTCCACAGGCCCTTTCGCCCATTTACGCGCAGGCTCCACAAGTGCAGCGCCAAGAGATCGCTCGCATTCGCCAACTCATTCAAGAGATGGAGTTTCACCGCAACAATATGTATAGCCAGCTGTCGATTATGGCCCCCAGAATTGCCACGCCTGAGGATCAGCTGCAATACGTTGGTCTGATGACAAAGATTCGCGAAACAGAAGCTGCACTCGGACAGCACATCCAGTACCTCAACCAAATGCTGGCGTTGGTTCCGATGGACTTCTCGCGGCAAATTTCAGATCAAGTGAAGCGCGAGATTTACCATCTCTACCACGCATCACGCTACACCCAAGAACAGCTCGCTGAGCACTACGGCGTATCGCAGTCAACGGTGCATCGGATCGTAACTGGTGAGCCACCACCTCAACTGATGGGCGTAAACCCTAATAGCCTCGCATAAAATTGTTTGCTCACCGGGAGTATGGGCTCATATTTCCCGGCGGATTTTCCGCTGCTGCGCGCTCACAACCAGCCCCAGCGACGTGCGATCTACACCGAGTTCCGTACTACCGCCGCGCGTCGGCAAAAATCGCCATTACCACCCGCAGACCGCGCCCCCATTTCATCCAATTCTCCATCGTCCTATCTCCATAAAAATTCTTGCTGGCCGCATCACAACAGGAGGCGAGAACTCCTTCGATCCGTGAGGCGCCCCATTATGCTTGCTGGCAGCATGTTGTCATGGTCAGGCCTTGGCCCGACATGATGCCGTCCAAGAGAGGCTCGGCTGTGCCTTGATGGTTGGGCGACCTGTGAGCCTGATCTAATAGCTAGCGCATTTTGGCATCAGCGTTGTGATCGAGCGGCAAGGCCATTAAGAATACTCTCTCGCTTTCTCTTTTCGTCGCGCAGCTAGCCTCTTGGCGGGGTTACGTCGAGGCGAAGCGTGCGACCTAGTTATATCGATGGGCCTCGCCTCGACACCTGGTAGTACGGCTGTGATGAGGCAAGCCATCGTCCTGCTTGTCAGATGACTGGACACGTTTTCTGAGTGGGATGGGCTGCTTCTCTTTTAGAGACATGATTCCAGAAGCACTTACGGCGCTTCGCGAAAAATGCCGCGTGGCGATAGGTTGTAATTCACCCAGCGGTAACTGTTGCGAAGGCAGTGCCGATCTAAGCGCCCTAATTTCACGCTTCATTCTCTATGATGCAAAATATCTTGCGCGAAAATACATTCTTGATATAATCGCTGCATGGACATTGATGCAAAAATTTTCCCGCTCGCTGCGTTGGCAATCGTAAAGAGCGGCTACCCCTTCCGGGGCTCCATTGAGGAGTCGGCGGACGGTAGCGCGCTTGCCTTGCAGATGAAGGATGTTGATCCCGCATGTGGCGTGAATTGGTCTAGTGCCACGCGCACGGCGTTGCCCGGCCGAAAGCATCCGGACTGGCTCAAGGCTGGCGACGTCCTGTTTGTTTCCAAGGGCGCGCGTTTTTACGCGGTTTGCATCGGTGAGCCTCCTAGCCCGGCCGTTTGCAGCCCCCATTTCTATCATCTCCAAGTTGCTCCGCTGGTTCCGCTACTGCCCGCCTTCTTGGCATGGCAGATTAATCAACCGCCGTTTCAGCGCCAGCTTCAGCAAGCGGCTGAAGGCAGTAGCCAGCTCAGCATTCGGCGCCCGGTTCTGGAGTCGCTCACGTTGTGCGTGCCGTCGCTAGCAGACCAGCACCGCATTGTCGCCTTGGTAGACCTCGCCAGCCGGGAGCGCCACACCCTCCAACAACTTATTCACAACCGCGAACTCCAACTCCAGGCGCTCGCGGAAGGCCTAGCACACACAGTGCAGGCCTCTAACTGACCCCTTAGGAAATCCGGAACTATGAACGACATCGCCATCAAACCTGCCCCTCTCCAAGGCTTGCCGGTTAGCCAGGACAACATCAATGCCGCCGTATGGGCCGCATGCGACACTTTCCGCGGCACTGTGGACCCTAGCATCTACAAGGACTTCGTCCTGACGATGTTATTCCTCAAGTACGTATCCGATGTCTGGCAGGACCACTATGATGCTTACAAGAAGCAATACGGCGACCACCCCGAGTTGATCGAGGAAATGCTCAAAAACGAGCGTTTCGTCTTGCCAGCCAGTGCCAGTTTTTACGCGCTGCACACCCTGCGGCACAGCCCAGGCAATGGCGAGCGTATCGACAAGGCTTTGCATGCCATTGAAGAGGCTAACATTACTAAACTGCGCGACGTGTTCCAGGACATCAGCTTCAACTCCAATAAGCTGGGTGATGAGCAACAGAAGAACGACATCTTGCGCCATCTGCTGGAAGACTTTGCCAAGCCGGAACTGGATTTGCGTCCCAGTCGCGTGGGCCAGCTCGACGTGATCGGCAATGCCTACGAATTTCTCATCAAGAACTTTGCCTCTACGAGCGGTAAAAAGGCCGGCGAGTTTTACACCCCACCCGAAGTATCTGCGCTCATGGCACGCCTGATGGCTCCGGAGGAAGGGGACGAAATTTGCGACCCCACCTGTGGCTCAGGCTCGCTGCTCATGAAGTGTGGCCGCTTGATTCGCGAGAATACTGGTTCACGAAAGTATGCGCTCTTTGGGCAAGAAGCCATAGGCAGCACCTGGGCCCTAGCGAAGATGAATATGTTCCTGCATGGCGAGGATAACCACCGCATCGAGTGGGGCGATACCATCCGCAACCCCAAGCTGCTCGATAGTGCTGCCAGCCTAAAACACTTCGACATCGTGGTCGCTAACCCTCCATTTAGCTTAGAAAAGTGGGGCTTTGAGGGCGCTGACGCCGACAAGTTTAGCCGCTTCCGTCGTGGAGTACCGCCGCGTACAAAAGGGGACTATGCCTTTATCCTGCACATGATCGAAACCATGAAGCCAGGTACTGGCCGAATGGCAGTCGTCGTACCGCATGGCGTACTGTTTAGGGGCGCCGCCGAGGGGCGTATCCGCCAGAAGCTGATCGAAGAAAACCTGCTTGACGTGGTAATCGGGCTGCCAGAAAAGCTCTTTTACGGTACAGGCATTCCAGCTGTGGTGCTCGTGTTCCGTAAGAACAAATCTGACGATAAAGTGCTCTTCATTGATGCTAGTCGCAACTATGAAGCTGGCAAGAACCAGAACTATCTGCGTGAAGCGGACCTGCATCGCGTCTTGACCACAGCCTTCACACGGGAGAGTGTAGACAAATACGCCTACCTTGCCTCGCCGGTCGAGATCGCCGAGAACGATTTCAACCTCAATATTCCGCGCTATGTGGATACCTTCGAGGAAGAGGCAGAAATTGATCTGATCGCCGTGTACCGGGAGCGCGAGCAGCTCAAGGCCGATTTGGCGGGTCTTGAGGCCCAGATGGCCGTGTACCTGAAGGAGTTGGGCTATGAGTGAAATTTGCCAAGCCACCATGGTGCCGCAGGTCGAATTTGCTGCTGCAGAACCCAGCCAAGGAACGGATATCGAGTTCTTGCTTTATGAAACAGAAAACTACTGCACGCGCATGTCATTCGGCTTCTTGATTGAGTCTCGGTGGTTGAGTAAGAAGGTGGATATATGAAACATCCGAAAACATGGATACCCAAAACAGTCGCGGACGTTTGTGAGATGCGCAACGGACATGGCTTTGGGCCTACGGATTGGGATACTGCTGGGTTACCGATTATCAGAATCCAGAACTTGAACGGTGGCCAGAAATTCGACTATTTCTCAGGTGTGCCGGACAAGCGCTGGCTTGTCGATCCTGGACAAATGCTGTTTTCTTGGGCTGGAACCAAGGGCGTCTCTTTTGGGCCAACAATATGGAATGGCACGCGAGGAGTACTTAATCAGCACATATTTAAAGTGCAGCCGAAAGAGAACGTTGACAGTGAATGGTTGTATTGGGCGTTAAAACATGTGACTGACCGTATTGAGGCCCATTCGCACGGCTTTAAGGCAACGTTAGTGCATGTTAAGAAATCAGACATTGATCACCAGCCGATTTTAGTTCCACCACCAGGGGAGCAGCGTCGCATCGCCCGCATTCTCTCCACTTGGAATCAAGCTATAGTTGCGTCGGAGCGCCTTCTTGCTAGCAGTCGGCAACATTTGACTGCGTTGCTACAACAATTGCTCATCAAGCCTGCCATCCGAGGTGACTGGCCCATGGTCGCCATTAGCGAGATTTCTGAGCGGGTTCAGCGACGAGCGGACGAAAATGAGGCGTTGCCTGTTCTGATGATATCTTCCGGCCGTGGCTTTGTGCGGCAAGATGAGAAGTACAGCAGGTTCATGGCTGGAAAAAGCGTTGAAAACTATATCGCGCTGGATCGAGGAGAGTTCGCCTATAACAAGGGGAACTCCAAACTTTTCGAGTTCGGTTGCGTCTTTCCATTGAAGAGTTACGAGCGCGGTGTTGTGCCCAACGTCTATGTATGCTTCAAGCTCTCTAAGAGCTTGAAAGCGGGCTTCTACGAGCAGTTGTTCCGTGCAGACTATCTGCATGATCAGTTGGGTGCCCTTGTCAATACAGGAGTTCGAAACAACGGCCTACTGAATATTCGCCCGGTTGACTTTTTTGCTTGCCAGGTACCGGTCCCGCCTCTAGAGGAGCAGCAACGCATTGCAGACGTGTTGGAAAAAGCAAATATCTGGGTCAGTCAGCACGAGCGGAGTCTTGAGCTGTTGAACCGGGAAAAGGCCGCTCTCATGTCACAGCTTTTGACTGGAAAACGTCGAGTCAAGCTTCCCGTGGTTGGGACGGAATCTCAGGTATGAACATCACACCCAACTCCCGCGAACAATACAGCGCCCATATGCCAGCATTGCACCTTCTGTGCAACTTGGGATGGAACTTTCTGACTACTGGACAGGCGCTGGCTATGCGAGGCGGCACGCGAGAGGTGTTACTCAAGCCTCGGTTAATCGAAGTGCTGCAGGAGCGGCGCTACGAATATAAGGGTGAGTGGTATCCGCTGTCGCCCAGTGGCATCGACCAAATTGTGCGGGAGCTGGCTGCACTCAGTCTTGCCGAAGGGCTTTTGTCTGCTAACGAACAGCTCTATCGTAAGTTAGCCTTGGGCATCACAGTCACGGAGTTTATGGCCGACGGCAAGAAGCACCAACCCACCATCCACGTGATCGACTGGACTGATGCGACAGCCAACCGTTGGGATGTGACCGAAGAGTTGGAAGTGCTGGCCGCACAAGGCACATATCATCGCAAGCCGGACGTGGTGTGTTTCGTGAACGGCATTCCATTGGCGGTGATCGAAGCCAAGCGACCTGAGTCAGGCGGCGGTAGCCACCCATCCAAGGCCATGGTGAACGAGGGTATCAGCCAGCACTTGCGCAATCAGCGGCCTGACGAAATTCCCAACTTGTTTGCCTACGCTCAGTTGTTGCTCTCCATTAGCCAGACCGATGGACGCTATGGCACTACCCATACGGCCGCGAAATTCTGGGCCAAGTGGCGTGAAGAAGAGTTCGACGAGGCGCATATGCAAGCTCGCAAGAACGCATCGCTGACGCCGAAAGTGCGCGGTGCGCTGTTTGAAGGCAAGCCTGTCGCCCTGGCCACCTACTTTGACGCACTATGGAGCGCTCCTATGCAGGCAACCGAACAGGACCGCTTGTTGGTCAGTTTGCTAACACCCGCCCGCTTGCTAGAATTCCTGCGCGGCTATGTGCTTTTCGACCGCAAGGTGGGCAAGATCGTGGCCCGCTACCAGCAGTTCTTTGGCATCCGCTCGCTGCTGACACGCATTGGCCAATTGCGCCCGGATGGGGGCCGAGAGGGAGGCGTTGTGTGGCACACCACAGGCTCGGGCAAGAGCTTCACCATGGTGTTCCTGACCAAAGCGCTGCTCTTGGTGGAAACCTTGAAGGAATGCCGCGTGGTGGTAGTGACCGACCGCATCGATCTGGAAACCCAACTCTCGCGCAATTTTATGACTGGCGGCGCCTTTGGCTCCAGCATCGCCACGCAGAAAGACGGAGAGAAAAGCCGCAGTCTTTCCGGTCGAGATTTGGCCCGCCGCATCGGGAGCGGAACAGAGCGCATCACGTTCACGTTGGTGCACAAGTTCAACACAGCATCCAAGCTGCCCGAGTGCCGGAACGACTCGGCCAACATGATCGTGCTAGTGGATGAGGGCCATCGCAGCCATGGCGGCGAGACTCACGAGCGCATGAAGAAGGCGCTTCCAAAAGCAGCTTACATCGCCTTTACTGGCACCCCTTTATTGAAGAATGAGAAGACGGCCAATAAGTTCGGTCCCATCGTTCACGCCTACACGATGCAGCGTGCGGTGGAGGACGAAACGGTCGCCCCTTTGCTTTACGAAGAACGCATGCCGGAACTCGACATCAACGAAGACGCTGTCAATCGTTGGTTCGAGAAGATCACCAGCAACCTCAGCGACGCCCAGCGCATTGACTTGAAGAGAAAGTTCGCTAAGAAGGGGGTCATCTACGGTGCAGCTAACCGCATCGAGCTAATTGCTTGGGATATCGCTACCCACTTCAGCGAGAACATCAAAAAGCTCGATCTGGGGCTAAAAGGCCAGATGGCGACGGACAGCAAGCTCGATGCGATTCGCTACAAGAAAGCCTTGGACGATACCGGTCTGGTGACCAGTGCCGTAGTGGTCTCGGCCCCCGACACGCGAGAAGGCAACGCTGACGTGGACGAAGATACCCTGCCCGAGGTGCAGAAATGGTGGAAGCAGACCATGGCCAATTTCGGTAACGACGCCGAGGCCTATGAAAAGCGGATCGTCAACGACTTTGGCACCGACGGCGCTCCGGACTTGTTGATCGTGGTGGACAAGCTGCTGACCGGATTCGACGAGCCGCGCAACACCGTGCTCTATATTGACAAGCCGTTGAAAGGCCACAACCTCATACAGGCAGTGGCACGCGTAAATCGTCTGCATGATGCTAAGCGGTATGGCGTGTTGGTGGACTACCGAGGCATCTTGAAGGAATTGGACACCGCAATCCGTGGATACCAGGACTTGGAAACCCGAACGCAGGGCGGCTTTGATGTCAGCGATCTCGAAGGGCTGTACCACCAATTCAGCACGGAATACAAGCGCCTGCCGACGTTGCATGACCACTTGTGGTCGTTCTTCAAATCGGTCTCCAACAAGCTAGATCGCGAGCAGTATCGTCAGGTGCTGAGCCCAAAGTTTGTGAAAGGCAGTGATGGAGAAGAGTATGACGAACGTCAGAAATTACGTGACGATTTCTATGAAGCGCTGACCGCTTTCGGTCTGTGTCTACAGACTGCACTATCGTCTCGCAGCTTTTTCGAAGACAAGAGCTTCTCGGAGGAATTGATTGCGCGATACAAAGCTGACCTGCGCTTCTTCACTGAGCTGCGGCAAACCGCCCGCCGGGACGCGATGGAGACTGTGGACTATAGCGTCTATGAAGAGCAAATCCGTAAGTTGGTAGATAAGCAAGTCATCGGAACCGAAGTGCGACAACCTGAGGGCGTGTACTTGGTGCACCAGTTGGGCAAGGTCGAAGACCCTAAAGACTGGTCTGAAGAAAAGACGCGTAATGAAACGGACATGATTCGTACCCGCCTGCGTAAGACTATCGAACAGGACTTAGTGGAGGACCCCTATGCGCAAAAGGTGTTCGGTGAACTGCTGAGGCAAGCCATTGCCGAGGCGGAGGCCATGTTCGATCATCCGCTAAAGCAGTACGCTCTGTTTCAGGCCTTCGCGCAACAACTGGAGTCTCGAACGATACCGGGCGTGCCGGAGGCCTTGGCAGATAAACCACATGCCAAGGCCTACTTTGGCGCGATTCGTCTGGTGCTGGGGGAGGATGCCTTTGCTGCGCATAGCAGTGAGGCTGTGGACGGCTTGGTGCAGCAGGCTTTAGCGATGGACACTTTAGTTCGCGATGCAGTCGCAGAAAACTCGCTCAACCCGCAGAATATCGAAGCGGCAATCCGTAAGGGCTTGTTGCCGCTGTTGTTCGGCACCCTGGGTCTCGACAATGCAAAGCAAGTGGTGGAGCAGGTCATCCAGATTACGCGTGTGGGGCTGAGCAAGTGATGAGTACGTTACCGTCTGAACGCACCTCTCAACATCGCGTTGTCTATGGTGATGAGATCATCGCTTTCAGCCTACGTCGGCAGCCTTCACGTACTACTTCGCGCCTTGCTATCCATGTGGAACCAGACGGCCGAGTGTTGGTGGACGCGCCTGACACTGCCCCTTTGGCTGACGTATTGAAGGCCGTGAAGAAGCGGTCACGTTGGATCAGTCAGCACGTAGTTGCGGCCAAAGCGCGAATGGCTCACGTGCTCCCACGCGAATACGTGAGCGGTGAGTCTCTGCATTACCTTGGGCGGCGTTATCGCCTGAAAGTCATTGTCGATGCGGAGGCAATGGTGGAAGCACGCATGCGCGGCGCATTCATCACTGTGACAGTTCCGAGCCATGTCCCGGCTACGATCAAGTCTGCCCTTGATGGCTGGTATCGCCAGCGGGCGCGTGATGTGTTCGCGGAACGTCTTGCTGTCGTTGCCGCACCGCTGCGATGGATCAAGCAGCTTCCGCCAACACGTCTCCAGTTCATGACAGTGCAATGGGGAAGTTGCTCGCCCGCCGGCCGTATTACGCTGAACCCGTTGCTGGTCAAGGCGCCTCGGGAATGCATAGACTATGTGCTACTCCACGAGTTGTGCCACCTGCTGCATCACAACCATAGTCCCAAGTTTTACCAGACACTGGATCGACAGCTGCCGCGTTGGCGTGCGGTTAAGGAGAAGTTGGACAACATGGTGGAGGATATATTCCGTATGTGATTCTTGGCGCTGGATAATCGGCGCAAACAACGTATTCTCTGGATGGTTGCAGTTCAGGTCGAGATTTCTCCTGCATAGTTGTTTTTTATTCTTAGATGACACCATATCGATGTCATGTTTGGCTACGGGCGCGGCAATTGTGAGTCCATCTCTGAACTCTGCGGCAACGCTCCTTGACATCGCATCAAGCGGGAAGGTGGCTCTCTAACTCTTGTAGTCGGTGGGAAAATCTTGGGAAAAAACATACCCGATTTTCTTCCTAACCTTTCCCATGCTTGCCTGGATTTTCCGTTCGGAATATGATGCTAATTCAAGGAATTACCACTAAAGTAAGCCAGTTCTCATATTCCTACCTTTGGCCTCCGAAGCCAAGGGTCGCTGGTTCGATTCCAGCCAGCCGCACCAGTTTTCCTTCAGTTTTTCCTCATAGAATCAATTATTTACTATTGTTTACCAAAGCAAGCATGCGCGCTCACGACGGCTGTCCGGCAGCAATCCACAGCTGGGTCGCCTTCATCGTCAAGCGATAAGGCGCGCAGTTGAATTCCTCCAGCTTGTACAGTTCGTCGAGTAACAAGGTGGCGCCGTCGGTGTGGAGCGGCCCGCTTGTTGCCGTCCTCGAAGGGCTGCAGGCAGGCGATGTTTACCCACAGGATGACTACGTCCCTTGTCGGCAGGACGTCGGTACAGGGCGAGTTATTATTCAATTTATTAACCAAAGATCAATTTTGAATTTTACTAATAGTAAGCACAGTGCTGTGATCGCTGCTACAATTTCCGCAGATTTATAGATTGTGTAGCAAGAAACTATTTTTATTAATGCAACCTAATTGCTATCATGATAAATGAAGCGCCAGAAATGATGCCCTTGGTGGCATCATCCGCAGAAGCCACGACACTGTTGCGTGCCGCGGAGAAATTTATTGCCGACTATATCGATGCTATACCGTCCAGCCCGGCATATGACGTCGACACCGTCGATGCTTTTATGCGTGACCCCGCCGCGCGTGCTCTTCCTGATGAGCAAGGCAGGTCGTTGAGCGAGTTGCTCGAAATCGTGGGCCGTGCGGGCCGGCTGGGCGCCAGTTCTGTGAATGGCAAGACGCTTGCATATATTCCCGGCAGCAGCCTGGTGACGGCGGCGATCGCGGATTTGCTGTCCGGCGTCCTGAATAACTATACCGGGGTGAATTTCGCGGCACCGGCGATGGTCGCGCTGGAACGCGACGTGCTGCGCTGGCTGGGCGATTTGATGGGAATGCCGGCCGGTTCGTCAGGCATTCTGACCTCTGGAGGGTCGCTGGCGGCGCTCTCCGCGCTGTTGTGCGCGCGCACCGAACGCTTGCAAGGCGATATCAGCGGCGCGACCATGTACATGACCGAGCAGGCGCACCATAGTATTCCGAAGGCGGCGCGGATTCTTGGTTTCGGTCCGGATGCGATACGCATGGTTCCGGTCGATTCCGCTTATCGCATGGATATCGCCGCACTGCGCGTCGCGGTGCAACAAGACCGGCAGGCGGGCCGCCGGCCGTTTTGCCTGGTGATTACGGCAGGCACCACCAATAGCGGCGTTATCGATTCTTTGCAAGAGTTGGGAGAATTCGCCCGCGAGCAAGGCTTGTGGCTGCATGTCGATGCGGCTTACGGTGGTTTTTTCCGCTTGACGGAGCGCGGCCGCAGTCGCTTTGCCGGCATAGAACAGGCTGACAGTATCGTGCTCGATCCTCATAAAGGATTATTCTTGCCGTTCGGCACAGGTTGCTTGCTGGTACGGGATGGCAATATTCTGAAACGTGCGCATTCCGGGGAAGAAGCGGCATATTTGCGCGACCTCGACGATCAGCACGTAGACGACTTTGCTGATTTGAGTCCGGAATTGACGCGCCCTAACCGTGGCTTGAAGATGTGGTTGCCGTTGCATTTGCATGGCGTAGCGGCATTTCGTCGCGCGCTGGATGAAAAACTCGACCTTGCCGGGCATGCGTTCGAGCGCTTGACGCGCATGCCCGGCATTGCCGTCGGCGCTCAACCGGTGCTGTCGATTGTTACTTTTAATTGCAGCAGCGCGGCCGCCACGCTGGATGCCGACAACCAGCTGACTGATAGATTGGTGCAGCAGATCAATAGCGCTGGCCAGGTGTTCCTGTCGACCACCCTGCTGGGAGCGCGCGTGGTGGCGCGCCTCGCCGTGCTGAACTTGCGTACCGGCATGCCTGAGGTCGAACGCGCGCTCGGCCAGATCGAAAAGTATACGGCCTTGATGCTGAGAGACCGCGAGCTGGCCGAGGTATCGTCCGCATCAATCACCACGCAGGCCGCTCTGTAATCGCGTCGCCTCAGGTCCGACCTTGCCATCAGCGGGGTCTGGCCAAAGCGCGGTAGCGTTTGCTAACACAGCTGCCTGGTGCAACACAGCCTCGCCACATCCTGCAAGATCGCCTTGTCCAGGCTTCGTTCGCTGACCAGCTTTTTCAGCCGGGTATTTTCATCTTGCCGCCACGTCAGTTGTTTGACCTGTTTCCAGCGGTAAAAGGTCTGCGACTAGATGTCCAGTTGGCGCACGATATCGCCGACTGCCGTGCCAAGCTCGGCTTGCTTGAGCACGGCGATGATCTGTTCGATCGGAAAATTTTTCCTCTTCATACAAGGTCGCCTGTTTCGTCCGTGAGGGCGTATCAGCGTATCAATCAGCGTGCCGGACGCGCCGTACCGGCGCATCCGCTCCACGACTTTACTCGTGCATGATGGCATCGTGATTTGACTTACCTGTCCGTCATGCATTTTGAGGCACGACGCCAGCGGCACGCTATTGTGTGGTTTTTCAGTGCCCTTTAAGTTGTCGCTGCGATCATGGACGGGCAGGTTTGAACGGTGTTCGCCTACCCAAAGAAAATTATTCAGGCATACTCTCACTCTGACTTCGGCACGCTGGAGGAAGATGAATACGGCCGATATTGATGGAGCAATGTGATGCAAGCGAGATGCGCTAAATTGAGTGGACCGGGCCGATGATGGCGCGGTCTTGTGTATCGTCCCTGTTGGTTTCGTCCCTGTTGGCCGGCATGGCCATGACGGTGTCGCTGGCTCCCGGGCTGGCTGTGGCGGCCGAGCACGGTCCTTCCGCCAGCGTGGTGCTGGAAGAGCTGACCAGCACCGAGTTGCGCGGCCGGATCGAGCATGGCGCCACCACGGTGCTGGTCCCGATCGGCGGCGTCGAGCAGAGCGGCCCGTATATCGCGCTCGGCAAGCATAATGTGCGCGCCGCCGTGCTGGCCAAGATGATTGCCCAAAAACTGGGCAACACCATCGTCGCGCCTGTCGTGTCGTATGTCCCGGAAGGCAGCATCAAGCCGCCGGCCGGCCACATGCGTTTTGCCGGCACCATTTCGATACCCGAATCCGCCTTCGAGGCGCTGCTGGAAGGCACCGCCGCCAGCCTGCGCCAGCATGGCTTCCGCGACATCATCTTCATCGGCGACCATGGCGGTTACCAGAAGAGCGAAGTGCGGGTGGCGCAAAAGCTGAACCACGCGTGGGCCGCCGACCCGTCCGCGCGCGCCTACGCCTTGCTCGATTATTACGACATCACCCAGACCGCGTTTGTCGAGGACTTGAAGAAGCGCGGCTACAGCAACGCCGAAATCGGCCTGCACGCGGGACTGGCCGACGCCTCGCTGATGCTGGCCACCGATGCCTCGCTGGTGCGCAGCGAGGCGCTGGCCCGCGGTCCCAGGCCGACGCCGCAGGAGGGCGTGCGCGGCGACGCCACCCGCGCCAGCGCCGAGCTGGGCCAGCTGGGGGTGCGCCACATCGTCGATACCTCGGTGGCCGCGATCAATGCGCTGCTGCGCGACCATCACCGTTCAAATTAAACGCACTACTAGATAAACATCATGATAAAACTGACTTACCGCGCCCGTTCCTTCGCCGGCCTTTCGATCCTGGCGCTGGCCGGCATGGGCCTGACCGGCCACGTGATCGGCGCCGCCCCGGCCGCCTCGGGCACACCTGCCGCGGCTTATAATCCGCTGCCCGGCATGCCGCCGCTGGCCGATCCGCAAAACGTCTACGGCGGCATCGGCCCGTCGCACCTGAGCCCGGTGGTCAAGGACCATCTGGCGCGCATCTACGTGCCGAACCTGCGCTCCAACGATGTCTACGTGATCGACCCGGCCACTTTGAAAGTGGTCGACAAGTTCAAGGTCGGCAGCGGGCCGCAGCACGTGGTGCCGGCGTGGGATTTGCGCACGCTGTGGGTGGCGAACAATGCCGAGCGCACCAATAACGGCAGCCTGACGCCGGTCAATCCGCTGACTGGCAAGCCGGGCAAGGAAGTGCCGGTCGACGATCCGTACAATATGTATTTCACGCCGGACGGCAAGTCGGCCATCGTGGTCGCCGAAGCGCGCCACCGCCTCGATTTCCGCGATCCGCACACCATGGCGATGCAGTATTCGATCGATGCGCCATCGTGCGGCGGCATCAACCACGCGGACTTTTCGACCGATGGCCGCTACGCCATCTTCACCTGCGAATTCGACGGCACCATCGCCAAGATCGACCTGGTCGGGCGCAAGGTGGCCGGCTACCTGAAATTGAAGATGCCGGCCACCCGCTTTGCCGCATCGGCGCCGGTCGGCGGCCCGGCCAATGAAATTTGCAGCTCCACCAAGGGCATGCCGCAAGACATACGCATTTCGCCGGACGGCAGGAAGTTCTATGTCGCCGACATGGAAGCGGATGGCGTGCACGTGATCGACGGCGAGGCGCTGAAGGAGATCGGCTTCATCCAGACCGGCGTCGGCACGCACGGCATCTACCCTAGCCGCGACGGCAAGAAACTGTATGTGGCCAATCGCGGCACCCACCTGATCCACGGCAAGCGGCTCGGCAAGGGCAGCGTCAGCGTGATCGATTTCGCGACCGACAAGGTGGTGTCGCAATGGCCGATTCCCGGCGGCGGCAGCCCGGACATGGGCAATGTCAGCGCCGACGGCAAATACCTGTGGCTGTCCGGCCGTTTCGACGATGTGGTGTACCGCATCGACACGTCCAGCGGCGCGGTGAACCAGGTGCGGGTCGGCCAGGAACCGCACGGCTTGACGGTATGGCCGCAGCCGGGCCGTTATTCGCTGGGCCATACCGGCAACTTGCGTTAACAAGTACTTTGATCGTCGTACCCTCACACCAGGAAGTGACATGAACATACGCATTCTCTCCGGCGCCGCACTGGTCGCCGTGTTGTCAGGCTGTGCCACGGCCACCGCCAGCTTCCCGCCAGTCAGCGTGCCGGATGCGCTGCAGGCGCCGGCCGGTCACAAGCTGTCGCTGGAAGTCAACGGCACCGGCGTGCAGATTTATGTCTGCAGCCCGGCCAAGGCCAATCCGGCGCAAACCGAATGGGCTTTCAAGGCGCCCGAGGCGACGCTGACCGATGCGGCCGGCGTGGTCGTCGGCAAGCACTATGCCGGTCCGACCTGGGAAGGCAAGGACGGCAGCAAGGTGGTTGGCGAGGTCAAGGCCAAGCATGACGATCCGGCCGGCAAGGCGATTCCATGGCTGCTGCTGTCGGCCAAGTCGGCCAGCGGCGATGGCGTATTCAGCCGCGTCACGTTCATCCAGCGCCTGGCGACCGAAGCCGGCAACGCGCCCGCCGATGGCTGCACGGCGGCGGACCTGGGCAAGGAAGCGCGGGTGCCGTACAAGGCGCTGTACCGCTTCTACGTCGCGTCCTGATACTGATACGCGCTTGAATCAAGCGGCCGCCAGGTCCGATTAGCGCAACTTATCAAGCAGCGCAGTTTTTCGAATTGGCCGGCGCCGCTGGCGGCGCGCAAAATACTCTTCATGGCAGTTCCACTGATCAAAGAGGAGTATTGAAAAATGCGTACATGGTTGATTACTGGCGTCAGCAGCGGCTTTGGCCGCGCGGTGGCGCAAGCGGCATTGGAGCAGGGCGACCAGGTGGTCGGCACCTTGCGCTCGGAAGGCGAACGCGCCGCATTCGACAGCCTGGTTCCCGGCCGTTCGCACGGCGTGCTGCTCGACGTCGGCAACGACGCCGACGTCGAGCGGGTGGTGGCCAACGTTGAACAGGAAGTCGGCGCGATCGACGTGCTGCTCAATAACGCCGGCTACGGTTTTGAAAGCACCATCGAAGAAGCGACGATGGACGATGTGCGGGCCCAGTTTGCGGTCAACGTGTTCGGCGCGGTGGCGGTGATCAAGGCGGTCTTGCCGGGCATGCGCCAGCGGCGTTCCGGCCATATCCTGAATGTCACGTCGATGGGCGGCCTGGTGACGTTCCCCGGCATCGGCGTCTACCACGGCAGCAAGTTCGCGCTGGAAGGCATCAGCGAATCGCTGGCCAAGGAAGTGGCGCAATTCGGCATCAAGGTCACGGCGGTGGCGCCGGGCGCGTTCCGTACTGAATGGGCCGGCCGTTCGTTGAAGCGCAACACCACCCATATCGGCGATTACGATCCGGTGCTGGCGCCGGTGCGGCTGGCGCGCCGCGAACGCGACGGCAAGCAGGCCGGCGATCCGCAAAAAGCCGCCGCCGCGATCCTGGCCGCGGTCGCCGCCGAAGCGCCGCCGGTGCACCTGCTGCTGGGGCCCGACGCCGTGTCCTTCGTGCGCACCAGGCTGGCCGGCCTGGGTGCTGAAATCGACCAGTGGGAAACCCTCAGCAGCGGCACCAACTTCGACTGATGCGATGAACCACAGCCATTCCGGGCTGTGTCGCGGTCGTGTTCAGATTCCGGAAGACGGCGCCGGCGACAGCGCTGGCGGCGGCGCCCGATTGAAGCTGGCGTCTTGCGCCAGCTGGCTGCGGCGGCCTTCTTCGACGGCGATGCCGATGAATTCCAGGATCAGCGGGTCGGCCTGGTCGCTGCGTGAAAACACATGCACGGCCAGCGACTGCATGTCGCAGATTTCGCGGCAGACCATGCCGGCCGGCAGGTTGGCAAACACGTAGGCGGCGCCCAGCATCACGCCCATGCCCTGGTTGACCAGCGAGATGCCGACCTGCGATTGCGAGGTCTGGTAGACGAAGTTGGGAGTGAACCCGTGCTGGCGGCAATCGGCCAGCAAGTTGTCGTACAGCACGGTGTTGACCGAGCGTTCAAAGATGATCAGGCGTTCGCCGGCCAGGTCGTCGGTACGCAGTTTTTTCAGCCTGGCCAGGCGGTGGTCGGCCCGCATCAGCAGCGTCCATTTCGATTGCAATACCGGCTGCGCCTGCAAGCTGCCATCGGCCGGCAGCGGCGCCAGCATGACGCCGAAACCGATATCGATCTGTTTTCTTTGCAGCGCTTCCATCTGTTTCAGCGTGTCCATTTCATGGCGCGCCACCGACAGCTCGGGATACACCGCCTGCAGCCGCATCAGCGCCGGCGGTACGAATGGCAGGTTGGTGTATTCCACCAGGCCGATGGCGATCCGGTAGTCGCGGTTCAGCGCCGCTTCGCGGGTCTTGCGCACCGCGCAATTCAGTTGATTGAACATCCGTTCGAGCTGGTCGCGCAGCACCACGCCGGCCGGCGTCAGCTGCACCGTGCGGCCGCGCGTCAGCAGCGGCACGCCGATGGTTTCTTCGAGCTTGTTGATTTGCTGGCTGAGCGCGGACTGGGTGACGAACGCCAGGTCGGCCGCCCTGCGGAAGTGCAGTTCCGTGGCCAGGATGGAAAAGTACCGTAGTTGCCGTAATTCGATGCCCCGCATGATGTCGCTCTCCTGCCGTATTTGGGCAAGAGTATAGCCGCACTGGCGATTTCCGTTTTGGCATGCCGGATGCTGTCAGGTTTCTCCGCGGCTCATCAAATCGGCGAGCCAGTCGACCAGTACCCGCACCCGGCGCGACAATTGCCGGTGGTGCGGGTACATGATGGAAACCGGCATCGGCGCGGGCCGGAATTCCGGCAGCACTTCTTGCAATCTGCCATCTGCCAACTGGTCTGCGATGTGGTAGCGCGGCGCCTGGATCAAGCCCAGGTTATCGATGCAACATTTTTCATAGGCTTCGGCGGTGTTGACCGCGACCCGCCCCTGCATCATCACCTCACGCTCTTTGCCATCGACCAGGAATTCGAATGGCAAGATCTTGCCGCTGACGGAAGAAAAGAAATTCACCGCCTGGTGTTGTTGCAAATCGTCCAGCGTGCGCGGCACGCCCATCTTTTTCAGGTAGGCGCTGCCGGCGCACGTCACCTGGGTCAGCGACGCGACCTTGCGCGCCACCAGGCTCGATTCGCGCAACTGGCCGACTCGCAGCACGCAGTCGATGCCTTCGCGTACCAGGTCGACGGCGCGGTCGCCGAGGCCGATTTCCAGCTCGATGTCCGGATAGCTTGCCAGGAATTGCGGCAAATGCGGCATCACGAAATGCATCGCCAGCGTACCCTGGAAATCGACCCGCAGTCGTCCCTTGGGACTGGCGGCGCTGCTGTCGAAGGCCGTTTCAGCCTCTTCCAGGTCGGCCATCAATTGCAGGCAGCGCGCGTAATAGGCGCTGCCGTCCAGCGTCGCGCTGACGTGGCGCGTGGTGCGCTGCAGCAGGCGCACGCCGAGCCGCGTTTCCAGTTGCTGGATCACATGCGTCACGGTGGCGCGCGGCATGCCCAGGTCATTCGCCGCCTTGGTGAAGCTGCCCAGTTCCACGATGCGGGTAAACAGACGCATGGCGTCGAAACGGTCCATTTTTGCCTTGATTGTTAGTGTTGATGGAATAGTGATGGCAATTTAAGCATATTTATCCAAATAAATATAGATGACAAGATGCTGCTACTGACACCCTGACACCAGTGAGTCCTATTCCTCCGGAGCTTTTTGTGATGCAAGATAGCCCTTATTTCGCCGCCATCGCCGTCGCCGGCATTTCGCTGGCCGCCTGTGCCGCCGGCACCCCTGCCCATCATTCGGCCATGAAAAATATTTCCGCACCAGTCATTGCCAAGGTCAAGGACCAGGCCACTGTCGACGCTTACCTGGCAGCCGTCAACGGCAACCGTTTGCCGGATTTCCTGAGCCTGTTTACCGGCGATGGCCTGGTCAACGACTGGGGCTCGCGCTACCGTGGCCCGCAAGAAATCACCAAGTGGAGCAACCGCGAATTCATCGGCGTGCAAGTGTCGCTGAAGGTAAGCGCGGTCAGCCAGGATGGCAATCAGATCGCCATCGACGCCCAGGTCGGCGGCAAGGGTTTTAATGGCCCGAGCCGTTTTGTGCTGCTGCTGGATGGCGCCAGTATCAAGGAAATGCGCATCACCGGCGGTCCCCATGCATAGCGTCAAAGTGATCGCCGGCGGCTTGCTGCTGCTGGCTTTGCTGAGCGCGGGCCGCGGCTGGCTGGCGCCACGCAGTGGCCCGGGCACGCTGCTGGCCGTGTTCAGCGTGGCATGGCTGGGCGCCAGCATCCTGAACCTGGTGCTGGGCATGCGCGCCGGTTATGGCTTTTCGGAAGAGTTGCCGTTTTTCTTGCTGGTATTTTGCGTGCCGATGACGTCGGCGTTGCTGTGGTGTAAGCAGTAGGCGGCACAGGTCGGGGATCTTTTCTCACGCTCCGTGGTGGCGCAGCCATGCTGGTTTATGATGTCAATAGATACACGAAGATTGTCGGCGATTCCAGCATGCCAGTACTTGCCGACAGCGCCGGCGTCGCTGACATAAAAAAATCAGAGGAGACTTGCCTTGACTGCAGCAGCATTGGGTATCACCCGGGCTTCTTTCGGCCAATTGCCGGACGGTAGCCGCGTGAATCTGTACACGCTGGTCAATCGCCAGGGTTTGTGTATCAAGATTACCGATTTTGGCGGCATCATCACGGAAATCCATGCGCCTGGCAGGGATGGCAAGTGTGCCGATGTGATCCTGGGTTTCGATGAATTACAACCTTACCTGGAGGATTCGTCATTCTTTGGCGCGCTGGTCGGGCGGGTCGGCAACCGTATCGCCGCCGGCCGCTTCGATATTGACGGTCAGGCTTACCAGCTTGAACTGAATAATGGCGTGAATCATTTGCATGGCGGCAGCACCGGTTTCAGCAAACGGCTGTGGCAAAGCAGCACCTTTCACAACACCCGATCGGTCGGACTGACGCTGGTGCTGGACAGCGCCGATGGCGACCAGGGCTACCCCGGCAAGCTGCATGCCACGGTCATCTACGAACTAAGCGAACGCAATGAACTGTTCATCAAATACCATGCGGTGACCGACCGCGCCACGCCTGTCAACCTGACCAGCCATGCGTATTTCAATTTGGCCGGTGCTGGCGCCGGCGATATATCGGACCATCTGCTGACGATCAATGCCGACGCCTACACGCCGACCGACAGTCTGCAAATTCCGACCGGCGAGCTGGCGCCGGTGTCCGGTACACCCTTCGATTTCCGCAATCCGCATGCGATCGGCGCGCGCATCGGGCAGGATGACCGGCAACTGGCTTACGGCGCCGGTTATGACCATAATTACGTGATCAATCAGGCGGAGCACAAGCAGATGAGCCTGGCTGCGCGGGTGCTGGAGCCGCGGTCGGGGCGGGTGCTGGAAGTGTTTACGCAAGAGCCCGGCGTACAGTTTTATAGCGGTAATTTCCTCGATGGTTCGCTGACCGGCAAGGGCTGGAATTATGGCCGGCGCAGCGGTTTTTGCCTGGAAACCCAGCACTTCCCGGATGCGCCGAATCATCCTGCATTCCCCGACATCATCTTGAGGCCGGGCCAGGAATACACCACGGTATCGGTCTACAAGTTTTCAGTGCAAGAATGAGCGTCGCCTGATAAAACGTTCAGGGCTCTACTTCAAAGAAGAATAATTGCACCAGCCGGCCATTGTCCGGCGTATTGCCAAATACATTGCTGATCGAATGGAAATGATGGCCGCGATACACGATCAGGCGGTTATGCCGCATCGGTATTTCGACCAGCGCTTGCCATGCATCGCGCTGTTGTTGCAAGTCGTTGAATTTCTGCACTTGGGCATTCGGCAGCCATTTCTTTTGGAAATCCTTGAAGCTCGGATAACCGGCTTGCTTCACTTCGGATTCGGGCGGACGCCGCTGCCAGCCGCTGGGCTTGTGGCGCCAGAACGTGGTGCCGCCCTGGCATTGTTCGGGAGGATTCAGGTACAGCACGCCGGCATAAACATTGAAGTTGTCGCCGCTTTCGTTATCGACGTGAATGTCGGTGCGCGCCACCGCGTCGGCGTAACTGATGCGGTAGGAACCGTTGTCGGGCGACATGCATTTGACGGTACGGCCCAAGGCATTCGCGATGCGCTGCATGATGGATTCGCAGTCAGTCCCTTCGGTTTGCTGGCCCGGATAATTCTGGCCGGCATAACGTTGCTGATGGTAGTGCAGGTCCAGCGCTGCCGCGCGGTATGCGGCCGGATCCGGCAGGAAATCATCGATGATCGCCAAGCCGATTTCTTCGCTGAACGCTTGCAGCGCCGCTTGATCGGCCAGCGCCGTTTGCGGCACCTCGGCCAGCGACAGGATGCGGGTTTTTTCCGGTGTGCCGGCATCCGGCCGGGCATACGCGATGCGGCAATGCTGTCCCAGTTGCGGATGCAGGGCCAGGCCTTGACGGTAACGCTGGCGCGCCAATGCCAGCTGGCCGGTGCGGTAATACAATTGCGCCAGGCCTTGCAGGTTTTGCCAGCGTTGCGGACGCAACACATGGGCGCGTTCCAGTTCGGCGATGCTTTCCGGCAGATGTTTTAATTGAAGCAAAGTTTCGGCATGGACGATGGCAAAATCGTGATCGTCCGGCACCAGCTGGGCCGCGCGCTGGAACGAAAGCAGCGCGGTTGCCGGATCGCTATCGCGCAATGCATTGCCGAGGTTGAAATGAAAAGTGCCATTGCCGGGCGCCTGTTTGATCGACAGCTTCAGCAAGCCGAGTCCGATGGCGCGCTGGCCCAGTTGCAACATCGCCAGCCCCTGGAAATGCTGCGCCTCGACCAGTTCCGGCGCCAGCTTGCAGGCCGCCTGATAGGCATTGATGGCGTCCATCAATTGACCGCTCCGATGCGCTTGTTGCCCGGATTGCAGCAATTGCCGGGCTTGCTCAGCCGGAGCGACGGCGCTGGAATGAGGCGGTGCCGTTTGCGTGGACAGCCTGCGCTTTTTCTCACCCATAATGTTTACCCATAAACTTTATCCATCAGCGTGCTTCGTGAAGCTGCCATCTTAATCGGGCTTTAGTGTAAAGCAGAGTGTAAATCCGTGCCGGCCATATATTTCTTCTTACTGCGCTGCAACATCAACAGTGCTTGCATCGCGGACCATCCTGGCTTATAAATGTAATCGATTACATTTTGGGTTTGTCACATTATGCAGCCAGCCGTTCCTCCCCATACCCCATCTGCGACGTCCGCCACCCCCGAGCCGTCGGTGTCGATCAGCGCTGTCGCGGCCCGCGCCGGCGTGTCGGTGGCCACTGTCTCGCGCGTGATGAACCAGCAGAGCGGCGTGCGGCCCGCCACGCGCGACAAGGTGCTGGTCGCTGTGGAGGCGCTTGGTTACCGCATGAATCATCTGGCGCGCAGTTTGCGCACCGCCGAAAGCCGCATGCTGCTGACCATGGTGCCTGACGTCGGCAACCCTTTTTATGCGCAAATCGTGCGCGGCATCGATACCGTGGCGCGCGAGCATGGCTATTTCGTGTTGTTGTGCGACACGGGCGCGGATGAGGGCCGCGAGCGTTCCTATTTCGATTTATTGCGCATGCGCCGCGCCGATGGCGCGATCTGCCTCGATCCGGACACCATCCAGCATGCGTTGGCGCATGAGGCGGCCAGCTTGCCGTGGGTCGCGTGCTGCGAATTCGATCCGTCGGTGGCGGTGCCGTATGTCGGCATCGACAACCGGCGCGCCGCCTTCGATGCGGTCGGCCATTTGCTGGAACGGGGCCATACGCGTATCGGCCTGATCAATTCCGATGAGCGTTATGCGTATGCGCGGCAACGGCGCTACGGTTACCTGGCGGCGCTGAACGGCGCCGGCCTGGAAGCGCGCGCGCAATGGCGGCGCACCGTGCAAAGCCTGGACTACGCGGCGGGCGCCAGGGCGGTGCTGGAAATCATGGCGCAGCCAGACCCGCCGACGGCGATTTTCGCCGTCTCGGACACACTGGCGATCGGCGTGCTGAACGGCTTGCGCCAGCTCGGCAAGCGGGTGCCGGAAGATGTGGCGGTGATCGGTTTCGACGATATCGCGATCGCCGCGCACATCGACCCGGGCCTGTCGACGATTGCGCAACCGATGCGCGCGCTGGGCGAAACGGCGGCGCGGCTGCTGCTGCAACGGCTGGCCGATCCGACCGCGGTGGTGCCGGGCGTCTTGCTGGAGCATCAATTGGTGTTGCGGGGAAGTACTTGATCATGAGAAATCAACCATGAGGAATCAACCATGAGGTCGCAGCGATGAGCGTTGCCGTCAGCTTCCAGAATATCTGCAAGGATTTCGGACCGGTGCGGGTCTTGCACGGCGTCAGTTTCGATTTGGCGCCGGGGCGGGTCTACGGTTTGCTGGGCGAGAACGGCGCGGGCAAGTCGACGCTGATGAAGATCCTGGCCGGCTATGAAGTCGTCAGCGACGGCCAGTTGCTGATCGATGGGCAGGCCCGGCGGTTCAGCAGTTCGCGCGCCGCCGAGGCGTGCGGCATCGTGCTGATCCACCAGGAATTCAATCTGGCCGAGCATTTGACGATCGCTCAAAACATATTCCTGGGCCATGAAAAGCGCAAGGGCTGGCTGCTCGACGACGCGGCGATGCGCAGCGAGGCGGCCCGTTATCTGCAGCAAGTCGGCCTGGATGCCAGCCCGGATACCAAGGTGCGCCAGTTGATCGTGGCCGAGAAGCAATTAGTGGAAATCGCCAAGGCGCTGTCGCGCAAGGCGCGTTTCCTGATCATGGATGAGCCGACCGCCACGCTGACCTCGGCGGAAACCCGGCGCCTGTTCGCGCTGATGGCGCAATTGAAGGCCGATGGCGCGACGATTTTATATATTTCGCATAAGCTCGATGAAGTCGAACGCCATACCGATGAAGTGATCGTCATGCGCGACGGCCGGTTTATCACCCGCGAAGCGACGGCCGGCCTGAGCCGCCAGCAAATGGCGAATTTGATGGTCGGGCGCGAATTGTCGGATATGTTTCCGCCGAAAACCGTGCCCTCCGTTGACGCGCCGGTGCTGCTGAAAGTCGACGGGCTGACGGTGCCGGGTTGGAGCAAGGATGTGTCGTTTGAGGTGCGCGCCGGAGAAATCCTCGGCTTTGCCGGCCTGGTCGGCGCCGGCCGCACCGAATCGTTCGAAGCGTTGCTCGGTTTGCGTCCGCGCAGCGGCGGCACGATCACGCTCAATGGCAAGCCGGTCGACGTGCGCAATCCGCGCCAGGCGATGCGCAACGGCATGACTTACCTCAGCGAAGACCGCAAGGGCAAGGGCTTGCATGTGAACCTGGGCTTGCGCGAGAATCTGACCTTGCTGACCATGGAGCGTTACGCCCATCCGTGGCTGGATCTGAAGGCGGAAAAACAGGCGCTGGCCACGGCGGTCGACGCGTTTCATATCCGCACCCGCGACCTGGACAGCAAGGCGCGCATGTTATCCGGCGGCAATCAGCAAAAATTGGCATTGGCCAAGTTCTTGCACTCGCATCCGCAAGTCATCATGCTCGACGAACCGACCCGTGGCGTCGACGTCGGCGCCAAGCGCGACATTTATTTCCTGATCCACAGCCTGGCCGCGCAAGGCCGTGCGGTGATCGTGATTTCATCCGAATTGATCGAATTGATCGGCTTGTGCCACCGCGTCGCGGTGATGCGCAGCGGCACTTTGCAAACCACGCTCGGTATCGAGCACCTGACCGAAGAGGAGTTGATTGCCCATGCAACCGGCACGCACTGAAACCACATCATTGACTACCCTGTTCGGCCGATTGAAGGGCGTGGGGCCGTTGCTGGGGCTGATCGCCCTGTGCATCGCCGGGACCTTGCTCAATAGCGACTTTGCCACCGTCGACAATATGATGAATGTGCTGACGCGCACCGCCTTCATCGGCATCATCGCGGTCGGCATGACGTTCGTGATTATTTCCGGCGGCATCGATTTATCGGTCGGCTCGATGGCGGCGCTGATCGCCGGCTGCATGATTTATTTCATGAACAAACTGATGATGGGTTTTGGCGGCGTCATGCTGGTGCCGCTGACCATCGTGGTGCTGGGCATCGCCATGGCCATCGTGCTGGGCGCCGCATTCGGCCTGGTGCATGGCTTGTTGATTACCAAAGGTAATATCGAACCATTTATCGTCACGCTGGGCACGCTGGGCATTTTCCGCGCCTTCCTGACCTACCTGGCCGATGGCGGCGCGCTGACGCTGGACGGCACGCTGTCCGACCTGTACAGCCCGGTGTATTACGCGACCGTGCTGGGCATGCCGATACCGATCTGGATTTTTCTGCTGGTGGCGCTGGCCGGCGCGGTGATCTTGAACCGCACCGCCTTCGGCCGCCATGTGCAGGCGATCGGTTCCAACGAACAAGTGTCGCGCTACGCGGCGATCCATGTCGACCTGGTCAAGATGTCGACCTATATGCTGCTGGGGATTTGCGTCGGCATCGCCACCGTGCTGTACGTGCCGCGTCTCGGTTCGGCGACCCCGACCACCGGCCTGCTGTGGGAACTGGAAGCGATCGCCGCCGTGGTGGTCGGCGGCACCGCGCTGAAGGGCGGCGAGGGCCGCATCATCGGCACCGTCATCGGCGCGATCCTGTTGTCGGTGATTAGCAATATCCTGAACTTGACCAGCATCATCAGCGTGTACTTGAATGCGGCGGTGCAAGGCATCGTCATCATCGGCGTGGCGTTCTTGCAGCGCGGCAGGAAATAATAGTTTTATAAAAGGGCGCCGACTGAGAAACGGCGCCCATCACCTGGAGAGGAGCACCATGAAAAGCATTACCCGAATAGTTGGCGCCGGTGTATTGGCAATAAGCGCGGTGTCGGTGCAGGCGGCCACTGCGGCAAGTGACAAGCTGGTGGTTGGCGTGGCGATTCCAACCGCCACCCACAGCTTTACGTCCGGCATCGTCTGGTGGGCCAATCAAGCCAAGGCTGAACTGGAAAAAGCCCATCCCGGTCTGAAAATTATCGTCAAGACGGCCGCCACCGCACCGGAACAGGCGAACCAGCTGCAGGATATGCTGACCGTCAACAAGATCAATACGCTGGTGATTTTCCCGATCGAATCGGCGTCGCTGACCCAGCCGGTGGCGCAAGTCAAAAACAAGGGCGTCTATGTGACGGTGGTCGACCGTGGCTTGACCAATACCGAAGCGCAAGACGCGTATATCGCGGGCGACAATACCGCCTTCGGCAAATTACCAGCGGAATACCTGGCCAAGGCCATGAATGGCAAGGGCAATATCGTGGTGTTGCGCGGCATGCCGACTACGCTCGACAATGAACGCTACGATGCCTTCAGCGCCGTGATGAAAGCCAATCCGGGCATCAAGGTGCTCGATGCGAAATACGGTAACTGGAACCGCGACGATGCGTTCAAGGTGATGCAGGATTACCTGACCCGCTTCAAGCACATCGACGCCGTGTGGGCGGCCGACGACGACATGGCGATCGGCGTGCAAAAAGCCATTGCGCAAGCCAGGCGCAGCGACATCAAGCAAGTGTTCGGCGGCGCCGGCGCCAAGGGCGCGGTCAAGAAAATCATCGATGGTTCCGATCCGCTGATCACGGCCGATGTATCGTATTCGCCGAAGTTCATGTACGACGCGATCAAGTTGACCACCGAAGCGCGCTTGAAAGGCGCCAAGCTGCCGGCCAATACCATCATTCCATCGGTGCTGATCACGCGTGACAACGCCAAGCAATTCTATTTCCCTGATTCACCGTTTTAAACCCGCGCGGGGACACCGGCTGTTGCCGCGCTGTGTCCCCGTCTTTGCCAGATTACAAGGAAACTGCCATGAAAACCATCCAGGGCCCGGCCATTTTTCTCGCCCAATTCATTGGCGACGAGCTTCCTTTCGATCAGCTCGAACACTTGGCCGACTGGGCCGCCGGGCTCGGTTACCAGGGTATCCAGCTGCCGACCGATCCGCGCCTGTTCGATTTGGCGACGGCCGCGGCCAGCCAGGCGTATTGCGACGACATCGGCGCCATGCTCGACAAGCGCGGCTTGCAAATTAGCGAACTGTCGACCCATTTGCAGGGCCAGCTGATCGCCGTGCATCCCGCGTACGATGCGCTGTTCGATAACTTTGCCGCAGCGCCTGTGCGCGGCAATCCGGCCGCGCGCAGCGCCTGGGCCACCGAACAACTGCTGCATGCCGCCAGCGCCTCCAGGCGGCTGGGCTTGTCCGCCCACGTGACGTTTTCCGGCGCGCTGGCCTGGCCGTATCTGTATCCATGGCCGCAACGGCCGGCCGGCCTGGTCGAGACCGCGTTCGCCGAACTGGGCCAGCGCTGGCTGCCGATACTCGATGCATTCGACGATGCCGGCGTCGACCTGTGCTACGAGTTGCATCCGGGCGAAGACTTGCACGATGGGGTGACCTTCGAGCGTTTCCTCGACGCCGTCGGCCAGCATCCGCGCGCCAGCATTTTGTACGACCCCAGCCATTTCCTGCTGCAACAGCTCGATTATCTGGACTTCATCGATATCTACCATCAGCGCATCAAGGCTTTCCACGTCAAGGATGCGGAATTCCGGCCGAATGGGCGGCAGGGTGTGTATGGCGGTTTTTCGGACTGGCAAGACCGGGCCGGCCGTTTCCGCTCGCTGGGCGATGGGCAAATCGACTTCGGCGCGATTTTCTCGAAGATGGCGCAATACAATTTTCCAGGCTGGGCGGTGCTGGAATGGGAATGCTGCCTGAAACATCCGCAAGACGGCGCGGCCGAGGGCGCGGAATTTATTCGCCGCCACATCATCCGCGTGGCCGAACGTGCCTTCGACGATTTCGCCGGCAGCGGGGTACAACAAGAACAGATCAATCAATTGCTGGGCCTGTCAGGCTGAGCAACAATCGAGCGGGAGCGCAGATGCAACGACGTTTAAGATTAGGCATGGTGGGCGGCGGTCTAGGGGCCTTCATCGGTTCGGTGCACCGGATTGCGGCACGGCTGGACGACCACTACGAATTGGTGGCCGGCGCGCTATCGAGCGACCCGGTGCGGGCCGAGGCCAGCGCGCGCGACGTGCGCATCGCAGCAGAGCGCAGTTACAACGATTACCGGCTGATGGCGCAAGCGGAAGCCGCGCGTGACGACGGCATCGACGTGGTGGTCATCGTCACGCCGAATCATTTGCATGCGCCGGTCGCCACCGCTTTCCTGGAAGCGGGCATCCACGTGATTTGCGACAAGCCGCTGGGCATTTCGCTGGCCGAAGGAAAACAGCTGGCGGCCTTGGCGCGGCGCCGGAACAAGCTGTTCGCGCTGACCCATACCTACACCGGTTACCCGATGGTGCGCCACGCCAAGGCGATGGTCGAGGCTGGCGAGATCGGCGAATTGCGGCTGGTGCAAGTCGAGTATGCGCAAGACTGGCTGGCCGCATCAATCGGCCGTGCCGACACGGGAGCCGAACACAACTGGCATAACGATCCGCTGCGCGCCGGACCGGGCGGCACCTTGTCCGATGTCGGCACGCATGCCTATCATTTGGCGCAATTTGTCAGCGGCCAGTTGCCGACCCAATTGCTGGCGGAATTGAATACCTTCGTTCCCGGCCGTCCGATCGATGATCATGTGCAAGTCATGCTGCGTTACGCCAATGGCGCGCGCGGCACCTTGTGGGCCAGCCAGGTCGCCACCGGCTGCGAAAACACGGTGCGCCTGCGTTTATATGGCAGCAAGGCGCAGCTTGATTTTAACCAGGAAAAACCAACCGAATTGTGGTTCACGCCACAGGGCGGCAATCCGCAGCGCTTGTCGCCGGGCCGGGTCGGCAGCGCCGCCGCCGCGCATGCGACGCGGATGGCGGCCGGCCATCCGGAAGGGTATCTGGAAGCGTTCGCGCAATTGTATGTCGATGCCGCACAGCACATCATTGCGCTCGACGCCGGTCTGCCGATTCCGCCCGCAGCGCGCTGGCTGCCGACCGTCGACGATGGCGTGGCCGGCATGGCCTTCATCGATGCGGTATTGTCCAGCCATCAACACGATGGCCGCTGGACCGATTTGCCGCCAGTGTCGTGAGGCTTGTTACACTGGGCGCATGAACCCGCCTTTTACCGTCAAAATCATGCCGCAAGAATGGGAATTCGACGCGGCTGCCGATGTGTCGCTGCTGGTCGCCGCCGAGCGCGCCGGCCTGCGGCTGCCCAGTTCTTGCCGCAACGGCAGCTGCCGCACCTGCTTGTGCCGCATGGTGTCGGGCCAGGTCCATTACCGCATCGAATGGCCCGGTCTTAGCCGCGAAGAAAAGCAGGAGGGGTATATCTTGCCGTGCGTGGCGCTGGCCGATAGCGACCTGGTGCTGGAGGCGACGGCACGGCGCCGTCATCCTTGAGTATCGGCAATTGTATCGGCAATTGGCGTGCCGGCAACCGGCTGATAGGCATGGCGCCGGTACTGGCCGGGCCCGATGCCGAATACACGCTTGAAGACGCGGTTGAACGCCGCTTCCGATTGATAACCGACCCGTTCGCCGATCTCGGCCACGGGGCGTTTTTCCTGGCGCAGCCATGCCGCGGCCTGGGCCATGCGCAATTGCATCAGCAGCGCGGCCGGCGTGGTGCCGGCCACTTGCCGGAACACCCTGGCGAAGGTGGCGCGCGACATGAAACAGGCGGCCGCCAATTGCTCCAGCGTCCAGGCCTGCTGCGGCGCCGCCAGCATGCCGTGCAGCGCCGGCTGCAAGCGCGGTTCGGCCAGCGCCGCGAACCAGCCCGGCTGGGCCGGCGCCTGTTCCAGCCAGGCCCGCATCAGCAAGGCGAACAGCGCCGACGACAGTTGCGCCACCACGGCGGCGGCGCCGGGGCGCGGCGTGTCGGTTTCCAGCCGCAGCATGGTCATCAGCGTGTGCAGCCCGGTAAAATCGGGCCGTTCGGCGGTGCGCACCAGCATTACTTCCGGCAACGCTTTGAGCAAGCCCGTCGCGGCGTGGCGATCGAATTCGAACTGGCCGCACAGCAAGCCGGTAGCGGGCCCGGCGCCATCGTTGCCGACCGCTTGCAGCACATGCTGGCCGTCCAGCGGACGCGGCGGCGATACGTTTCCGGTATCGCCGGTAAACAAGCGGTGCGCGTCGCCATGCGGAAACACAATGATGTCGCCGGCCTGCAAGGCCAGGCCTTTTTTTCCGCCGGCATCGAGCCATGCGCGACCTTCGACGACCAGGTGATACGGCGCAATGCCGGGCGCGACGGCGTCATGGTCGAGCAGCCATGGCGCGCCGAAGTGGCAGCGCACATCCAGCGCGGTGCGCATAGTGTACAGCGATAACAGGCGGCTGAGGGTATCCATATTGTGTTCCGGTGAGACGATAAGGCAAATTATAGATTATTTCTGGAATTAAAAGAATCATGCTGGTGGCCTACACTGCTTTCCATGCCAGCGTTTTTGCTGCCAACTATCTCTTGAAAGGAATTATCATGACCCGTCTTTATCAGCAGCCTGTTGCCGAAGCCACCGGCAAGGCCGCCCAATTATTCAGCGTCATCAAGGGCGCGGTCGGCATGGTGCCGAATGCGTATGCCAATATCGGCAACAATAGCCCGCTGGCACTGGAAGCGGCGTTGACGCTGGATGGCGTGCTGCGCAAAAGCAGCTTGTCGGGCAAGCAACTGGAAATCGTCAAGCTGGCCGTCAGCGAAGTCGCGGGCTGCGATTATTGCCTGGCCGCGCATACCTTGTTTGGCAAGAAGGCGGGGCTGAGCAAGGAAGCGATGCTCGCCTTGCGTCAAGGCGCCGCCAGCGGCGACGCGGCTGACGATGCGCTGGCGGCATTTGCGCGCAGCCTGGTATCGACCCGCGGCGCGGTGGCGCCGCAAGTGGTGGAGGCGGTGCGGGCGGCCGGATTTTCAGATCAGCAAATCGTCGATACCTTGCTGGCCATCAGCGCGATCACGTTCACCAATTTGTTTAACCGGGTTAATGATACCGTGCTGGATTTCCCCGCCGTTTAACCGTCACGCGCGCCGCGCAGGCGCTGCAGCAGCGCTTCCACGCTGTCGCTCATCGGCAAGCCGTGCCTGCGCAGCAATTGCACATGCAACACGAGGTTTTCCAGCACCAGCTTGGCGGCGACCGCGAGTAGCGCCAGGTGGCGGTCTTCCTCGCTAAAACTTTCCATCGCCGCCGCCATGTCGCACAGGTGGTTGGCGATCAGGCCGCGTAATTCCTGTTCGTCGAAGGGCAGGTCGGCAAAGTCGATCGGATCGGACAGTTCCACTTCCTGCATCAAAATCGCGAGTTGTTCCGGGGTAATCGACATCAGGCGGCTCCGTTGATCGAGACGGCCTTATTGTAAGGGATGCAACGGCGATCCGGGGTGTTTCTCTAGGTCGACACCGCGTAATACGCCAGGAACATGCCAATCGCGGTGCTGCAGATCCGCTGCTGGTCCGCTTCGTTGAGCGATGGCTGGCCCATGGTCACCTGCGGCCAGAACGCAAAGGTTTTCAGCTGCCCCAGCAATAACTGGCCGGCGAACTGCGGATCGCCGGCTTTCAAACGGCCGTCTTGCTGCGCGGCCCGTATCCAGGTGGTCAGGCCGGCTTCCTTGTCGCCCAGCTTGGCGACCACGGCATGCGCCCGCTCGGGCGCATGGATGGCTTCGGCGATCGCCACCCGCGCCAGGTCGAGGAAATTGGCGTCTCCCATCATCTGCATTTTCTGCTGCATCAATACCATCAATTGCTGGTCCAGCGGCTGTGCCGGCAAATACGGTATCGGCGGCTGCGCCGTGCTGCTTTCCCACAATTTCAACAGGATGGCGGCGAATAATTCATCCTTGCTGGGAAAGTGGTTGTACACCGTGCGCTTGGATACGGCGGCGGTGGCGGCGATCTTGTCCATGCTGGTCGCCTCAAACCCATGCTCGCGAAATTCGGCGATGGCGGCATCGACGATAGCGAGCCGTTTGCGGTCGGTCAGACGTTGTGGTGAGGGCATGATCTTGAATTCCGTAATAAAGAAACTATTTTACACCCGGTAGTTTACTTATCTTTCATTTAGAACTACACTGTGTAGTATACATTTTAGGTATTATAAACAGCTTTGCATCCAGCGCCGCGGTTTTTCTGGCGCTCTCGAAGGAGTCTTGACCATCATGAGTTCTTACATCGCCAGCGCCGGCCAGCCGGCGCACTATGCATCGTCGCAGCAGCATGGCGGCAAATTCCGCAATCCGGTCGCCATGCAGAAGTTGAGTCTCGGCAAGACCTTGAAGCTGCTGTTGACCGTGTTTTTCAACAAACCGGCCAGTACCGTGCCGGCCCAGCCGGTGCCGGTGCATGCGCTGAGCCAGGCGCAATTGCTGGCGGCGCCGGACAATACCCTGTTTCGTCTCGGCCATTCGACGCTGCTGCTGAAATTGAGCGGCCACTTCTGGCTGACCGATCCGGTCTTTTCCGAACGGGCATCGCCGGTGCAATGGGCTGGCCCGAAACGTTTCCACCAGCCGCCGATCAGCATCGAAGACTTGCCTCCAATTAAGGGCGTGATTTTGTCGCACGACCATTACGACCATCTCGACCATGCGGCGGTGCTGAAGCTGGCAAGCAAGACCGAGCATTTCCTGACCCCGCTGGGCGTCGGTCACACCCTCATCAAATGGGGCGTGCCAGCGAGCAAGGTGCAGCAATTCGACTGGTGGCAATCGGTCACCATCGGCACTACCCGGCTGGTGGCGACGCCGTCGCAGCATTTTTCCGGCCGTGGCTTGTTTAACGGTAATGAAACGCTGTGGGCTTCCTGGGTCATCGAAGACCAGGACTTGCGGGTGTTTTTCAGTGGCGATTCCGGCTATTTCGACGGCTTCAAGTCCATCGGCGAACAATACGGGCCGTTCGACGTCACCATGGTCGAAACCGGCGCCTACGATAAATTATGGCCGGACGTGCATATGCAGCCGGAACAAACCTTGCAGGCGCATCTGGACTTGAAAGGGAAGTGGCTGATGCCGGTGCATAACGGTACTTTTGACCTGGGCTTGCATGCATGGCATGAACCGTTCGACCGGATTAGCGGCCTGGCGGCCAGGCAGGGGGTGCCGATCACGACGCCGGAAATGGGCCAGGCGGTCGATTTGAAACAGCCGCATCCCGGCGAAAAATGGTGGTTGAAAGTGCTGGAAGCGGAATTTACGCAGTCACGTTGATCAAGCGGCCGATGGTTTGTCCCTGGGCATTGATCTGCGGCTGATGATTTAAAAAGTTGCTGGCCACGACTTGCTGCGTCGGCACCGGGATTTGAATTGCCTGGCTGGTATTGACCGGCTTGGGCGTCGCCGCAGCAGCAGCCTCGCTTTGTCCGGCTTGCCGGCTTTGCTGCTGGGCCTGGCGAACTTGCTCCTGATCCCTATCGAGTTGCAAGCGACTTTGCGCCAGGCGGTCACTGTCTTGCTGAACCTGATTCTGTCCTTGCTGGACTTTTCTTTCTGCGAACGCAATGGTCGATTGCAGACTGCTGACCGACGTCAGCGAAGCCAGGGAGGCCATGATCATCACCTATCAGAGTGGTTTGCGCTAAATCAAGTTAATGTCAGATTAGGACAACTCATGTCCAAATGCTAGTAATGCTTGTGTTTTATTGATAATTTTTATCAATTTTTACTTGCAACAATGTATTAAATATCACTTGAATGGCTGTTTTTGCTGCATGTGAGCGCTTGCTTCCATGTCCTGGCCCTATTTCTTTTCTTCTTTACTCTTCCCGATATTAAGGCAAACCGGCGTTGCCAGTCGCGCGCTTGCCTGGACGCCCTTGTATCGCCGCGATACGCCCCCATTACCGGAAGATTGCCTGATTCCGCGGCCAGTTTGCAGCCTATGTCAACTGTTGTTTTCCTACCAAACTCTCCGTCCGCAAGCGCTAGGCTAACTGATGGGGTCGGCTATAATCTTCGACCGGAATTAGTTTTTTCATCACACAAAGTAACTATCCAGATTGAGCGATCATGAATCTCAAGAGCCTCGCAATTGCACTCGGCATGTCGAAGACGACAGTGAGCCGGGCATTGAACGGCTATCCGGAAGTCAATTCCCGCACCCGTGAAAAAGTGCTGGCGCTGGCCAAGAAGGTGGGCTACCGGGCCAATCCGATGGCGCGCAGCCTGGCGGTCGGACGCACCAATGTGTTCGGCATGATATGCCCGATGTTGCCGAGCGACCTAGGCGACGCGATGATGCTGGCGCTGGTGGGCGGTATTTCGGAGCGCCTGGAAGCGTCGAAAATGAATTTGATCATCGCGCCGGTGTCGCCCCATAACGAGCAAGCCACGTATGAACAACTGGTCAGCGGGCGCCAGGTCGATGGCGTGGTGGTGGGCCGCACGCTGGTCAACGATGAACGCATCGCCTGCCTGAGCCGGGCCGGTTTTCCGTTTGTCGCGCATGGCCGGACCCGCATCGACACACCCTATGCGTGGTTCGACTACGACGACGAAAGCGGCATCCGGCTCGGGCTGGAACGCTTGCTGAACCTGGGCCACCAGCGCATCGCCCTGATCAGCGCGCCGCTGGTCCTCAATTTCGCCCATCAGCGCAAGGCCGCTTTCATGCAACTGATGGCGCTGGCCGGCCTGACCCCGGACCCGTGCCACCTGATCGACAATGCGCTGGACCGGCGCAGCGGCTACCAGGCGATGCAGCAATTGCTGGCCTGTTCGCCACGGCCGACGGCGGTCATCGTCGACAACCATTTGTCCGGCGTCGGCGCGGTGCGCGCCTTGCTCGACGCCGGCATCGTGATCGGCCATGAAATGTCGGTGATCGTCTGGGGCAGCGTCGAAGATGCGCTGATCGGCTCGAACGTGACCACCATCGACTTGCCGGAACCGCGCCGCGCCGGCGCCAGGATGGTCGATATGCTGCAAGCGCTGCTGGGCGGCACGCCGCCGGATGAGCTGCAAGTGCTGTGGCAGCCGGTGTTGTTGCCGGGCGGGACGGTGGGGCGCTGCGGGGTGTAACGCCGCAGCGATCCTCTTCCCCGGCGCGCGATCAAGCCGCGTGCTGATGCCCGTCGGCCAGCGCCGCCAGCAAACGCGCCTTGTCGGCGTGGAAGGCGGCGACGGCTTTTTCCTTGACATGCCCGAAGCCGCGTATCTTCTCCGGCAAGTTCGCCAGCTCGACTATTTGCTCATGGTTGTGCGCCGTCAGCCGATCCAGCAGCGCTTCGACCATGCCGCGGTATTCGACGATCAGGGCGCGCTCCATCTTGCGCTCCGCCGTATGGCCGAAGATGTCGAACATGCCGCCGCGCAGTCCCTTGAACTTGGCCAGCAGCGTGAAGGCGCGCCACATCCACGAACCGAATTCCGCTTTGATCAAGTGGCCGCCGGCATCCTTTTTGGCCCATAGCGGCGGCGCCAGGTTGAATTTGACGGAAAAAGCACCATCGAACTGCTGCTTCAACTGTTCGGCAAAACGCCCGTCGGTGTATAGCCGCGCCACTTCGTATTCATCCTTGTAGGCCATCAGCTTGAAGTGGCATTTCGCCACCGCCAGCGTCAATTGCCGGCCCAGTCCGAGACCGGTTTCCACCGCGCGCACCCGCGCCACCAGCGTGTCGTAGGCGGCGGCATAGGCCGCGTCCTGGTAGCCGCTCAGGAAGGCGACCCGCTGCCTGATCATGCTGTCGAGGTTGTGCGGCATGTGCACCACGATGGCCTGGGCCGGCATGGCGATTTTTTCGACCCGCGCCAGGTCGACCGCAGCGCGCCGGCCCCACAGGAAGCTGCGCTGGTTCGCCGCGACACCGACGCCGTTCAATTCGATCGCCCGCAGCAGCGCGGCCTCGCCCAGCGGGATGCGGCCTTTTTGCCACGCGTAGCCGAGCATGAACAGGTTGGCGGCGATCGAGTCGCCCATCAGCGCGGTGGCCAGTCTGGTGGCGTCGATGAAGTCGGCCGCCGGTGCGCCGACCGATTCCTCGATCAGCGCGCGCACCTCGGCGGCCGGATATTGCCAGTCGGCGTTCTGGGCGAAGGTGCCGGGCGGCTGCTGGTGCAGGTTGATCACGGCAGCAGTGCGTGCCGGCCGCATTTTCGAGATCGCATCCTGCGCGCCGGCGGTCAGCATGTCGCAGCCGAGTATCAGGTCGGCTTCGCCGGTGGCGATGCGCTGGGCGCGGATGTGCGCCGGCGATCTGGCGATCTTGACGTGCGACGTCACCGAACCGTTTTTCTGCGACATGCCGGTCATGTCCAGTACCGACACGCCTTTGCCTTCCAGGTGCGCGGCCATGCCGACCAGCGCGCCGACGGTGATCACGCCAGTGCCGCCGATGCCGTTGATCAGGATGTTGTAGGGCGCGTCGCAGGATGGCAGCACCGGTTGCGGCAGGGGGCCGAAGGTGTCCTCCTGTTTGTCCCTGGCGACGCCGGTCTTGCTCTTCTTGAGCGTGCCGCCTTCGACCGTGACGAAGCTCGGGCAAAAGCCCTTGACGCAGGAATAATCCTTGTTGCACGACGATTGGTCGATGCTGCGCTTGCGGCCGAATTCGGTTTCCTTCGGCAGTATCGACACGCAGTTCGATTGCACGCCGCAATCGCCGCAACCTTCGCACACGGCTTCGTTGATGACCATGCGTCTGGCCGGGTCGGGGTAGGCGCCTTTCTTGCGGCGCCGGCGTTTTTCGGCGGCGCAGGTCTGGTCGTAGATCAGCACCGATACGCCTTCGACTGTGCGCAATTCGCGCTGCACCGCATCGATGTCCTTGCGGTCGTGCAGCGTCACGTGCGCCGGCAGGCTGGAGCGGTCGCGGTAGCGCGCCAGGTCTTCGGTCACCAGCGCGATGCGCCGTATGCCTTCGGCCGCCACTTGCTGCGCCATCATCGGCACGCTGATCTGGCCGTCGACCGGCTGGCCGCCGGTCATCGCCACCGCGTCGTTGTACAGGATCTTGTAGGTGATGTTGACCCTGGCCGCGACCGCCGCGCGGATCGCCAGGTAGCCGGAATGGAAATAGGTGCCGTCGCCGAGGTTCTGGAAGACATGCGGAACCTTGGAGAACGCGGCCTGGCCTATCCATGGCGCGCCTTCGCCGCCCATGTGGGTGGTCAGCTTGTTCATGTCCGGATAAATCGAGGTGGCCATCACGTGGCAGCCGATGCCGGCCAGCGCCAGGCTGCCGTCGGGCACCTTGGTCGAGGTATTGTGCGGGCAGCCGGAGCAATAGAAGGCTGGCCGGAAGGGCGTGCTGACGGCTTTCTTGAGCACCGCGTCCTTGGCGTCGAGGAAGGCCAGCCTGGCCTTGATCAAGTCGCAGGTGACGGCGTCGCTGATCAGCCGCGCGACCCGGCTGGCGATCACGCGCGCCACTTGCGACACCGAGAAATCGGCCTTGGACGTCAGCAGCCATTCGCCGCGCGGCGCCACCCATTCGCCTTTTTCATCGAACTTGCCGATCACCCGCGGGCGCACGTCGTCGCGCCAGTTGTACAGTTGCTCCTTCAACTGGTATTCGACGATCTGGCGCTTTTCCTCGACCACCAGGATTTCATCGAGGCCCTGGGCGAATTCGCGCACGCTGTCCGGTTCCAGCGGCCATGGCATGGCCACCTTGAACAGGCGCAGGCCGATTTCGGCCGCCATGGCTTCGTCGATGCCCAGTTCTTCCAGCGCTTCCAGCACGTCGAGGTAGGATTTGCCGGAAGCGATGATGCCGAGCCGCGCATGCGGGCTGTCGATGGTGGTGTGATTGAGCTTGTTTTCGCGCGCATACGCCAGCGCCGCATAGATTTTGTAATCCTGCATCAGCGCTTCCTGCTGGCGCGCCTGCTGGCCCAGCGCAATGCTGGACAGGCGCGCATTCAGGCCGCCTTCCGGCATGACGAAATCCTGCGGAATCCTGACCTGCACGCGGAATGGATCGGCGTCCACCGAGGCCGACGATTCGACCGTGTCGGCCAGCGCCTTGAACGCCACCGTGCAGCCGGAAAAGCGCGACATGGCCCAGCCGTGGATGCCCAGGTCCAGGTATTCCTGCACATTGCAGGGATACAGCAGCGGGATCATCGAGGCCGAAAACAAGTGGTCGGACTGGTGCGGCAGCGTCGACGAATATGCGCCATGGTCGTCGCCGGCCACCAGCAGCACGCCGCCCAGCCTGGCCGTGCCGGCGTGGTTCATATGCTTGAACACGTCGCCGCAGCGGTCCACGCCCGGTCCCTTGCCGTACCACATGGCGAACACGCCATCGTATCTGGCCGGGCCGATCAAGTCCACCTGTTGTGAACCCCAGACGGCGGTGGCGGCCAGGTCTTCATTGACGCCGGGAACAAATTGCACATGGTGCTTTTCCAGGTGCGGCCTGGCGTGCCACAGGTTTTCATCGAGGCCGCCCAGCGGCGAACCGCGGTAGCCGGAAATGAAGCCGGCCGTGTTCAGGCCGGCGGCCAGGTCGCGCTGGCGCTGCATCATCGGCAGGCGTACCAGCGCCTGGATGCCGGACAGGAAGATGGAACCGGAGGTGGCGCTGTATTTGTCGTCGAGGCTGACGCTGTTCAGGCGCGATGGCGAGGTGGATGGCAAGGCGCTGGCGTTTCTATCGAACGCTGCGGCGCCGTTTTCCGTGGTCACGGACATGGCTGTCTCCAAAAGGGTGTTTCAGATGACGTCTGCACAAAGCCGCGCCCGGTAAGGCGCGCCGTGTCCAGGCGGGATGGCCGCGGGTGGGCGGCAGGGCGCATGACTTTATTTTTAAAATAATGCGCCTTGAGTGTAGAGCGGGCGCGCAGGCGCGGCAAATAGGGTTTGCCGATGGGGGTATAAGGAAAAATGATGGCCCTTCCGGGCCACGGCTGTCGGCGGGCTCCTGCCGGCGTTTCAACAATGTGCGGCCATGCATCCAGCGCGGCACTATGGCAACGTTCAGTTCGCTGGCATCAAGACGGCGCGTCAGGGATTGCATGCGATGTCTGGTCTCCCAGCACCCGCGTCCCTGGCCAGTTGCCGTCGCGGCATAGTTGGTGGCTGACTTGCCGCACCAGCCGGCTGACCGCCGCCGCGGCATTGGTCAGCGGGATGTTCTTGGACGCGCATAACACCACCGTGCGCGACAACGCCGGGCTGTGGATCGCATGGCTGGACATCGCGCCGCGTTCGATTTCGCCCAGCAGCGGCGCGGCCGGCAAGATGGTGGCGCCCATGTCGGCCAGGATCGCCGATTTCAGGATCGCGATCGAGTTGATTTCAATCACCGCCGCCGGCGTCAGGCCGGCTTCGCGCGCGACGCGGTCGATATGCGGCCGCACGCCGTGCTGCAGGCCCGGCAGGATCAGCGTGGTGGCCAGCGCCTGGCGCAGGCTGACGCCATCCCGGGCCGGCGCAAACGCCGAATCGCTGCGGCAAATGAAGCGCATTTCTTCCTCGATCAGCGCGCTGGCGGCGAACGGCGTCAACTGCCCATCGTCGAACAGCACCGCCAGGTTCACTCTGCCCGACTTTAATTGCTCGTTCAGGTTGCCGGTCAATTCCTCGGTCAGTTGCAAGGTGATTTCCGGATAGTGCAGCCGCGCCGCCATCAGCAGCGGCAAGGCCAGCGCATTCGAGATACTGTGCGGCAAGCCCAATATGACGCTGCCGGACGGCCTGGCCGCCGACTGGACCACCGCCGATTTGGCGTCGGCCACCTGCTTCAGGATCGCCTGGGCGTGCTCGTAAAAGACCTTGCCGGCGTCGGTGCTGAGCACGCCCTGCGCCGAGCGGTGCAGCAATTGCACCCCCAGTTCCTGCTCCAGCTGGCGCAATTGCTGGGTCAGCGCCGGTTGCGCCACGTGCAGCACCAGCGCCGCGCGCGACAGCGAACCGTGATCGGCGATGGCGACAAAATAACGGAGTTGGCGCAGTTCCATGGAGAGGCGAGTAGCGTGGTGCCAGCGGTTTTTTCCGGTTGGCCAGGTGGATCTGTTGCGGTGGTGCTTCGTTTGCGCACCGCCGCCCGTCTAAAGATGAATTGATAAAGAAACTATTTGATATACTGATTCTAGCGTTTTCCTGCGCGGTGGCCTTTACATTTGTGGGATGCAAGCATGTTCAAGAAAGTCGATTCCTCACAGCTGAAAGTAGGCATGTATATCCATGACCTCAGTTGCGACTGGATGACGCATCCATTCGTGCGCAACCGTTTCTTGCTGCGCAGCGATGAGGAAATCCGCAAGATCGTGCATGCCGGCATACGCCAGGTGGTGATCGACAATACCAAGGGCATCGACGTGCCGCATGCGCCGACGCTGGCCGAAGCCAAGGCCGCGACCGAGCGCGAGCTGGAGAAAATCGCTTCCGCGCCCCGCGCGCCGCCCAAATTGGCGCTGGCCGAAGAGCTGACCCGCGCCACCCAGATCCGCAGCCAGGCGTCGTTCATGGTGCGCACCGTGATGGCGGACGTGCGTCTCGGCAAGGCGATCGAACTGGACCGCGTGCAGCCGATGGTGCAAGACATTACCGAGTCGATCTTGCGCAATCCGGGCGCGCTGGTCGGTTTGCTGCGCATCAAAACCAAGGACGATTACACCTTTTTGCACTCGGTCAGCGTGTGTGCGCTGCTGGTCGCTTTTTGCCGTTCGCGCGGCCTGGACCCGAAGCTGACGCATGAGGCGGGACTGGGTGGCTTGCTACATGATACCGGCAAGGCGCTGGTTCCAGACCATATCCTGAACAAATCGGGCCGGCTGACGCCGGAAGAATTCGACATCGTCAAGCGCCATCCGCAAGACGGTTATGAAATCCTGCGGCTGTCGCCGGAAATCGGCCCGGTGCCGCTCGACATCACGCTGCATCACCATGAACGGCGCGACGGCAGCGGTTATCCGGAGCGGCTGGTCGGCGACGACATCAGCGAACTGGCGCAGATGGCGGCGATCGTCGACGTCTACGATGCGATCACGGCCGACCGCTGTTATCACAAGGGCATGCCGGCGGCCGAAGCGCTGCGCAAGATTTATGAGTGGAGCAAGTTCCAGTTCAACCCGGTGTATGCGCAGGAATTCATGCGTTGCGTCGGCATCTATCCGGTCGGCACCATGGTGATGCTGGAATCGGGCCGGCTGGGCGTGGTGGTCGAGGCGCATGAAAGCAATTTGCTGGCGCCGAAGGTGAATGTGTTCTTCAGTACCAAGAGCAACGCCTACATCAAGCCGGAAACCGTGGACTTGTCGCGCGGTCTCGGTTTTGGCGGCGGCGACAAGATCGTCGGCCATGAATCGGCCGCCAAGTGGCAAGTCGATCCGATGCGTTTCCTGACGCTGGCCTGAGGTGGCCGCTCAGAAAAACTCGGCGGTGTCGTTCGATTCTATGGTGTGCAGCAAGCCGCCGCTGACCAGTTCGTCGTAATGGCAGGCCAGGTTGCGGCCGTGGCTCTTGGCGTAATACAGCGCCTGGTCGGCGCGGCCGAGGATGATCACCGGCGCCTCGTACGCATTGATGCTGACGAAACCGACGCTGACGGTGACCCGGCCCACTTGCGGGAATTCATGCGCTTCGACATCCATGCGGAAACGGTCGATGATCTTTTGCGCATTTTCCAGCGTCGTCGAGCGCAGCAGCACGACGAATTCCTCGCCGCCGAAGCGGAAGATGCGGTCTTGCGAACGGAACGACGTTTGCAGCAGGTTGGCGATCAGGATCAGCACTTCATCGCCGTACAGGTGGCCGAACTTGTCGTTGACCAGCTTGAAATGGTCGACGTCGACCACCGCCAGCCATTGCTTTTCGGTATCGGTATGATGGCGCCGCTCTTCCTCGCCCGCTTGCAGGGGCTTGCCGGGATCGGGGTCGGTGCGGCTTTGCAGGATCTTGCTGAGCTGGTCGTCGAAGGTCTTGCGGTTCAACAAGCCGGTGAGCGAATCGCGTTCGCTATAGTCGAGCAAGTTCTGGAAGTTGCGGTACACGCTGACGATGCCGCCGATGACCTGGATGGTGGCGCCGGTGTACGGCGTCGGGTTGACGATTTCAAGGCAGGTGGTGGCCTGGTCGCCGATCCAGATCGGCAGCCACAGCAGGTGGCGGCCGTCGGCGCAGACCATGTCGGCGCTCGCTTCGTGGCGCGCGATGCAGCCGGCCAGCGCCGGATAGGCCGACAGCGGTTCGCCCGGTACGGCGGGATCGGGATTGTCCTCCATGCGGGCCGGACTGCCGGACACGATGATGGCGCGCGAGCGCACGAACACCTGGCCGCGCACGGTGGTCAGCGCCAATACCCGGGTCTGCGACGCGGCGGCCAGTTCCTGGACCGCCGAGATCACCGAGATGTCGAGCATCGTATGATCACGGTGGCCGGTCATGTCCACCATGTGTTTCAGTAGGGAATCCATTGTCGTTCTCTGGAGAGTAGTCACACAAGTCGCCACACCGGTAGCCATACAAGCAGCATCGCACCCAGTTTAAGTTTGTCTGCGCCCATCAACAATCGCCCATCTAATGAAGCAAACCGCCTTTCCATTGAAGAGCAAGGCAGGATAATGTTTTTTTGCTTAATAGGCAATTATAGTGTGCAAATTTTCATTGAAATGCCCGCGTTTCTGGCGCCGCATCGGAAAAAGCATGATGCGTGGCGCGTGCCTGTATTGTGCACGCAACGCCCAGCCCGTGCTGTCGGGACTGTTTTACAGTATGCCTGTCATCCAAAAATTTCCCACATGAAAAACTTGTGTCAGGTCAAATTGTCGGATCATGGAAACCCTATAGTGTATCCAATGGCGCAGAAATTTACGGCAAGAAACATATTAGCAGGAATACGTCAAGTTTCACACCTGATTGCGCCAGGGACTTGTGATTCACTTTTGGGAGCTTGTGATGAAAACCTTTTTGTCGGCAGTGAAACAATTTGCAAACGATGAACAAGGTATTACGGCGATCGAATACGGCCTGATCGCGGCATTGATGGCAACCGCCATCACCGCCGGTTTCTTGCTGATCAAGACCAATCTGTTGGCGGTGCTGACGGATATTTCGACACATCTGACCACCACGCCTTAGACAGGCAGGCTCCCCGCCTGTCCCGGCCGACGGGGGGCTGTTCCCATATTCCGTTGTTTCCGCCGTTTCCCTTTTTGCTATTAGCCGGCAAGGACATCCACCATGACCGCCCGCCTGATGCTGGACCTGGCGCTGCTTGCCTGCGTCACCGTGGCCGCGGTCAGCGACCTGGCCTGGCGCAAGATCCCGAACCGCGTGGTGCTGGCCGGCTTGCTGGCCGCGCTGCCGCTGCACCTGCTCGATGGCGGCCTGCGCGGCTTGCCGGCCAGCTGGCTGGGCGGCGCGCTGACCGGTTTTTTCCTGTTTTTGCCGATGTATGCGATGCGCGGCATGGCCGCCGGCGACGTCAAATTGATGGCCATGGTGGGTGCGTTCAGCGGTCCGTGGCCGGCGTTGCTGATCTGTTTTGCGACCTTTGTCATCGGTGGCCTGATGGCCATCGCGATCGTGCTGTACCAGGGCCGCTGGCGCGCCTGCCTGCGCAATCTGCGGCTGTTGTTGTGGCCCTTGCTGATGCGCACCGCCGGTTTGCCGCTGGCGCCGACCTCGCTGGCGCCGGGCAGCAGCGTCGGCGGCATGCCGTATGGCCTGGCGATTGCGCTGGGGACGCTGCTGTGGCTGGGCTGGCGCTACCGGGAATTGTTTTTTTAGTCAGTATTGTTGCAGCAATGAGCAGTAATTCTTGCATACCTGCATTTTTTGCTTTGCATCAAGGGCCATCAGACAGCCGCCGATAAAATCGTTTTCGTGACCCCGGCGTTATTGCACCCGGATAGCCGCTCACCGGCATTGGAGAAGGCGCATGATCGATATCGACAAGCAGTTTTCCGCCGACAGCCTGACCGGCGTGTCGCGCGCCGCCGACGCTGGCGCCAGCCTGGGGCCGGGCGGCCCGAGCTGGATGCCGCCGCTGCCGCCGCAGCCGAAAAGCGTGCGCGAAACGGGGCTCGACAAGCAACTGCTGGTCGAATTGATCGCCAAGTCGCTGTTTATCGCCGGAAAAACCCATTTGCCCGTGCTGACCACTAAGTTGCGCCTGTCCATCAATGTGTTGCGCGAAGTGCTGGCCTTTATGGTGACCGAGCAATTGGCCGAAGTGGCGTGGCGCGGTGAATCCGATATCGATGTGCAATACCAACTGACCGGCGCCGGCAAGCAGCGCGCCGCCGGCTACCTGGAGCGCTGCGCCTATGCGGGACCGGCCCCGGTGCCGCTGGAAGCGTACCGCAGCATGGTGCAGCGCCAGTCCTGGCGGCATGAAGAGCAAGTGCGGATCGGCGCCGACGATCTGGCGGCGGTGCTGGGGGCCGACCATTTCGACGCCGCCACCCAGGCCTTGCTGGGCGCGGCGATGTATTCCAGCCGTTCGCTGATGCTGTACGGTCCGCCCGGCAGCGGCAAGACCACGCTGGCCGGCAAGCTGGGCCAGTTGCTGCACGGCCTGGTGGCGGTGCCGTATGCGGTGGTGGTCGGGCAGGAAATCATCCAGCTGTACGATACGGCGCTGCACTTGCCGCCGGCGCCGCAGCAGGTCAACCATGCGCGCCAGGCGCTGGAACGGCGCAGCCACGATATCCGCTGGGCCTTGTGCCAGCGGCCACTGGTGCGGCTGGGCGCGGAACTGGCCGAAGACATGCTGGAATTGCGCCACGACGCCTACAGCGGCTGTTACCACGCGCCGTCCCATTTCAAGGCCAATAACGGCATGCTGGTGATCGACGACCTGGGCCGCCAGCGCATCGCCATCCGCGACTTGCTGAACCGCTTCATGTTGCCGCTCGATGCGGGCCTGGACCAGTTCAGCCTGCGCGGCGGCCATAAATTCACCGTCCCCTTCGATGTCGTGCTGGTGTTCGCCACCAGCCTGGCGCCGCAATCGCTGCTCGACGCGTCCTTTTTGCGCCGTCTCGGCTACAAGATTCCGCTGGGCGCCTTGAGCGAGCACGCCTACCGCGCGCTGTTTCGCCAGCAATGCCGGGCCGCCAATATCGCCCTCGACGACAGTGCGCTGCATTATTTGCTGGAACAATTACATGCTCCCAGCGGGCGGCCGCTGTTGCCCAGCTATCCGCGCGCCTTGCTGGAGCGGATCGCCGACTTCGCCGGTTTTGCCGGCCTGGAACCGCGCCTCGACGCGGCGTCGCTGCAGCAAGCGTGGTCCAGCCTGTTCACCGATTGCGACGAAGTGCCGGCCGGCCGGCATGCCACGGCGTCCGCCGGGCCGCATCCGCTGTTTGAAAGCATCGTATGAAAAACCGCCGCGCATACGCGATGATGGCGCTGGCCGTCTTGCTGGGCCTGATGGCGGTGGTGCTGGCGTCGCACTGGCTGCTGCGCCAGAATTCGGCCGCGTCCGGCAAGATCGTGGTGGCCAGCGCCGACGTCAACCTGGGCCAGCGCCTGACGCCGGAATTGCTGCGCCTGTCGGATTGGCCGACCGACAGCTTGCCGGAAGGCGCATTGACCGATGTGCTGAAACTCAACGGGCGGGTCTTGAAAAGCAGTGTGCTGCGCGGCGAACCGCTGAGCGAAGCCAAGCTGGCCCCGCCCGGCACGCTGGGCGGCCTGTCGGCCCTGATTACCGAGGGCAAGCGCGCCATCACGGTGCGCGTCAACGACGTGATCGGCGTGGCCGGTTTCGCCTTGCCCGGCAATTACGTCGATATCCTGGTCAATACCCAGCAAGAGACCGGCAGCGAGGCGCGCGCGCGCAGCCGGGCAATTTCCAAGATCGTTCTGGAACGCATACTGGTGCTGGCGGTGGCGCAAGAAGTCGGGCGCGACGAAACCAAGCCCCGGGTGGTCAACGCGGTGACGCTGGAAGTGACCCCGGAGCAGGCCGAAAAACTGGACCTGGCGCGCAGCGTCGGCAGCCTGTCGCTGGCCTTGCGCAACCAGGTCGATCCGCAGCCGGGCGTGACCGGGGGCGCCACCAAGCTGAGCTTGCTGGGCGAACAGCCGGAGACCCCGGCCGAGCCGGCGGCAAGCGCCCCAACCGCCGCTGCGCCGGCTCCGCCGGTGGTGGTCAAGGCCCGGGTCGCCGGCGCCGCGCCGCGCCATTGCAGCGGCTTGATCGATGGCACGCGGTTGACGCGCGAGTGTTTTTAATGATTGCCGCGATGGGAACTTCATCATGAAACCCGGACTGCTGTTTTTGCTGGCTTTGTCGCTGCTGCCGGATGTCGGCGCCGTATCGGCCGCCGCTGTCGCCGCTGCGCCGGCTACCGCGCCGGCTACCGCACCGGCTACCGCACCGGCCGGCGCCGACAGCGGCCCGCGCTGCCGCGGCGATGCGGCGGCGCCGGGCCGGCTGCTGCTGCAACTGGGCAAATCGACGATGATGCGCCTGCCGGAAGCGGTGCTCAACCGCAGCGTCGGCAATCCGGCCGTGCTGCAAGCGATGCTGGTGGCGCCGGACACGCTGTATCTGGTCGGGGTCGATGTCGGCAGCACCAATATGATCATCCAGGGCAAGAGCGGCTTGTGCAGCATGGTCGATGTCACGGTCGGCATGGACCCGGCCGGCTTGCAGGCGACGCTGGCGGAATTGATGCCGGAAGAAAAAGACCTGAAAGTCAGCGTGGCCGCCGATACGCTGGTGCTGAGCGGCACGGTGGAAGACGCCAACGCGGTATTGCGCGCGGTCGAGCTGGCCAACGCCTATGTGCGCCGGCCGGCCCAGGCGCTGGCCAGGCCGGCCGAACCCGGCGCCGCCGCCGGGCCGCCGGCCGGTGCCGCCGGCGGTGCGCCAGCCAGCCGCATCATCAACTTGCTCAATGTCAGCGCGCCGCAGCAAGTGATGCTGCAGGTGCAGATCGCCGAAGTGTCCAAGTCGCTGATCGACAAGCTGGAAGTTGGCGCCACGCTGCGTTTTGCGTCGGGCAGCTGGGCCACCACCTTATTGTCGAATTTCCTCAGCGGCACCGCCGGCGGTTTGCTGGATCTGCGCAAGTCGAACGGCAACCAGCAACTGACGCTGGAAGCGCAAAAGCAGGATGGCCTGATCCGCATCCTGGCCGAGCCGACGGTGATGGCGATCAGTGGCCAGGAAGGCAGCTTCCTGGCGGGCGGGAAAATCTTCATCCCGGTCGGCCAGGACAATAACAAGGTCACGCTGGAAGAGAAGGAATTCGGCGTCGGCCTGCGTTTCACGCCGACCGTGCTGTCCGGCGGTCGCATCAATCTGAAGGTGGCGCCGGAAGTATCGGAATTGTCGCGCGAGGGCGTCGGCGTCAGCGCGGCGGGTTTTAATGGCGGCTCGATCTTGCCGTTGATTACCACGCGGCGCGCGGCGACCACCGTGCAATTGTTCGACGGCCAGAGTTATGCGATCGGCGGCTTGATCAAGAATAACCAGGTGACCAATATCAAGGGCTTGCCGGTGCTGGGCGAATTGCCGGTGCTGGGCGCGCTGTTCCGCAGCACCGATTTCCAGCACGACCGCACTGAACTGCTGTTCGTCATCACGGCGCACCTGGTCAAGCCGCTGCCGGCCAATTATGCGCTGCCGACCGACCGCTTGAGCACGCCCAGCCGGCGCGAACTGTTCCTGGAAGGGCGCATGGAAGGGCGCCAGCCGTCCGCGCCGCCGCCAGTAGCCGTGCCTGCGGCGCGTGGCTTCGAATTGAAATGAACCGGGGGAGTACCAGCATGAAGGCCACACTCGCATCGTTGCCGCGCCGTTTGCGCTTGCTTCCGGGTCTGCTGTCGGCCTGCGCCTTGCTGTCGGCGTGCGTCGGCACCACGCCGCAATGGGACCGGCACTTCGGCGACACGGTGCGCAGCGCGTTGGTCAGCCAGGTGCTGAACCCGGACGCCGCCGCCAATACCGCGCCGGTCACCGGCATGGATGGCCGCGCCGCGCGCGCCGCTGTCGAACGCTATCACAAATCGTTTGCCGAACCGGCCGCGCAGCCGGTCACCTTCATGCTGGGAGCCGGCGGTGGCAAATAAACTTCCCCGCCCGAGGCGCCAGCGCGGTTCGCTGATCATGATTTTCGCCATCTTGCTGATCGCGGTGATCGGCTTCATCGGCATGGCGCTGGACCTGGCACAAGTGTTTGCCCGCAAGACGGAACTGCAAATCATCGCCGACAGCGCGGCGCTGGCGGCGGCGCAGGAATTGAACGGCAGCGCGGCCGGCGTGGCCAGCGCGCTGGCGGCCGCCAAAAGCAGCGCCGCCGAACCGAACGCCTATCAATTCCGGCTGCAAGGGGTGATCCTGTCGGACGACGCGGTCAAGTTCAGCGCCAGCGCCGATGCGCCGGAAGGCGACTGGCAAAGCGTGGTCGCCGATCCGACGCAAGCGCTGTTCGTCAAGGTCGACACGGCGCGCAATGCGCTGCCGCTGGGCACCGTCGGCATGTATTTCATGGGGGCGCTATCGAGTTCGCTGGCGCGGGTGCAGACCTCCGGCCGCGCGGTGGCGGGACGCTCCAGTATCCGGCTGACGCCGCTGGCGGTGTGCGCCATGTCGCCGCAGCCGCTCACCGCGCGCAACAATCCGGGGCCGCCGGCCCGGACCGAAGCGGTCGAATACGGTTTCCGGCGCGGCGTCGGCTACAACTTGCTGGCCTTGAATCCGCATGGCGCGACACCGGCCAATTACCTGCTCAATCCGATTGACCCGCTCGATGCGCTGGGCGCGGCGGCGCACGTGACGCCGGCCGCCGCCGCGCCCTTCGTGTGCAGCGGCAGCATGCCGATGGTGCGCATCGGTCATGCACGGATCCATGCCCATAGCCCGTTCCCGCCCGATTTGCTGGGCGCGCTCAATTCGCGCTTCAACCAGTATGGCAGCGGCTGGTGCCATCCGAAGAGCGCGCCGCCCGATACCAATATCCGCGTGTTCACCGGCGCCGGCCCGAACTGGTGGATGAATAATGCGCCGGCCGGACCGAGTGCGGCGCCGGCCGGCGGCACGCCGCTGCATACGGTGGCCGATATCGAGCCGCCGGTGCCGGCCAGCGTCAGCGCGGCCAGCTACGGCCCGCTGTGGTCGTATGCCCGCGCGGCCCAATATGCGTCGCCCAGGCCGGCCGCCGATTTCACGGCCTTTCCATCTTCCGCATGGGCGCAGCTTTATCCGGGCACGCCGGCTGCGCCGGTAGCCAATAGCAATTTTTTGTCGTCCTCGCCGTATAGCCTGTATGTCACGGCGCCGGCCGGCAATCCCGGCCTGGCGTTGCGCCGGGTCTTGTTCATCCCCTTGCTGGCATGCCCCTTGCCGGCCGCTAGCGATGTGCTGGCCAACGTGCTGGCGATCGGCAAATTCTTCATGACGGCGCCGGCCGTGCCCGGCATGATCAGCGCCGAATTTGCCGGCGTCGTGGCGGAACAGGCGCCCGGCGGTCCGGTGGAGTTGCAGCAATGAGGCGCGCCTGGCGTAGCAGGCAGGGCGGCCTGGCGTCGCTGGAGCTGGCGCTGATACTGATCTTCTTTATCGGCCTGCTGGGCGTGACGCTGTTCTTCGGACGCTTGCTGCTGACTTACACGGCGATGCAAAAAGCGGCCTACGACGCGGCGCGCTACATGGCCACCGTGCCGCTGCTGGAGATGGCCAATCCGGACGACGCGGACCGCGCCACGGCGGTGGCGGAAAACCTGGCGATCGCCAGCGGCGCCGCAATGAACACCGTCTTGCAGCGGCGCGACATCATGGTGGTGTGCAATTACGGCTACACCTCTCTGTATTTCCGCTGCGGCACGGGCGCCGGCAAACCGGTCATGGTGCGGGTCCAGATCTTCAAGCAGGAGCAAAACAACTTCCTGTATCTGATCGTGGTCGATTGGCTGGGCAATATCGCGACCCGGCCTTTTTTTGCGAATGTGAGCCTGCATTATGCCAACTAGCAGCTCGCCGGCGATGCTTGTTCCGCTCTGGCGCAGGACGCGCCAGGGCGGCGTGGCCGCGGTCGAGTTTGCGCTGGTGGCGCTGGTTTTCTTCCTGTTCCTGTTCGCCATGATGGAAGTGGCGCGCGCCGTCTACTTGTGGAACACGGTGCAGGAAATCACGCGCCGCGCGGCGCGCGCCGCCGCGGTCGCCAATTTCGCCGACGCCGGCGCGATGCAGCGGCTGCGCCAGCAGGCGGTGTTCCGCGACAGTCCGGGCCGGCTGGTGATGGGCGGCGCCATCACCGACAGTTATGTGCGCATCGATTATCTGTCGCTGCCGGGCGGCGCCGCGCAACCGGTGCCGCTCGGCGCGCTGCCGGGCTGCCCGGCGCGCAACCTGGTCAATTGCATCAACGATCCGAACGGCGCCAGTTGCATCCGCTTCGTGCGCGCCAGCCTGTGCCTGCCGGACGGTCCGGGCGGCCCGAACGGCGCCGCCGGCGCTTGCCGGCCGGTGCCGTATCAACCCATCGTGCCGATGGTCGGCATGCTGTTTCCGGCAGGCGTGAGCCTGCCCACCGGGGCCACCGTGGCGGTGGCCGAATCGCTGGGTTACCGGCCCGGCATGGCGCTCTGCCTGTGAACGCGACTGTGAACCAAAAGGATAGCCGATGAAAGCCCTGATCATTACCCGCGACAGCCTGCTGCACGAAGAAATCGCGGCGCAGGGCGCCGCGCGCATGCCGGCACTGCAATTGACGGCCAGCCGCGGCGGCTTGCGCGACGCGGTCGATCACATCGTGCCGGAAGCGCCGGAACTGGTGATCGTCGACGCCAGCGAAGTCGACCCGGGCCAGGTCGACATGCTGGAGCGGCTGGCCAAGCAATATCCGGCCGCCTGCCTGATGATGCTGAGCCGCGAGCACCAGCAGGAATTGCTGATCCGCGCGATGCGCGCCGGCGTGCGCGAAGTGCTGCAGCTGCCGCTGGTGCACAAGCTGTTCCACGAGGCGATGGACCGGCTCGATATCCAGGCCGGCGTGACCCAGATGCGCGACGGCAAGGTACTGGCCTTCATTTCCTGCAAGGGCGGCAGCGGCGCCACTTTCCTGTCCACCAATTTCGGCTACGCGCTGGCCACGCTGGTCGAGAGCAAGGTCTTGCTGATCGACTTGCACGGCCAGTTCGGCGACGCCGTGCTGTATGTGTCGGACCAGGTGCCGACGATGACGCTGTCCGACATCTGCGCCCAGATCGCGCGCATGGACGGCGCCTTCCTGGCTTCGTGCCTGGTGCATGTGTCGCCCAATTTCGGGGTGCTGGCGGCGGCCGACGATCCGGCCCGCGCGGCCGACATGCTGCCCGAGCATATCGACAAGATCCTGCGCGTGGCGCGCCAGCATTACGACTACATCGTGCTCGACATCGGGCGCCAGATCGATGCGCTGTCGCTGCGCGCGCTGGACGGCGCCGACAGCATCTATCCGGTGCTGCAACTGGCCTTGCCCGACATCCGCGACGCGCGCCGCCTGCTCGACATCTTCCGCTCGCTGGGTTATCCGGGCGAGCGCATCCGGCTGATCGTGAACCGCTATGAAAAAGGCGGCAAGCTGCGGCTGGCCGACCTGGAACATGCGCTGGGCGCGAGCGTGCTGCATGCGGTGCCCAACGATTACATCTCGGCCACCGATTCGGTCAACCAGGGCATCCCGGTGCTGCAACTGTCGCGCACCAGCGCGGTGGCGCGCAGCCTGGGCGAACTGGTGGAGCTGGTGACGGCGCGCCGCATTTGCGAAAGCAAGGGCCTGTTCGACCGCCTGTTCGGCCGCGGCGATGCGGAATTATAGGAGGCCGGCGCGACCCTGGCTGCAACCTCAACCTCAACTTCAACCTCAACCCAAGCGGAGCCTGACGTGGACCCACATTCGCCGGAAGCAAACATGACCCTGCGCGAACGCCTGTCGGTGAGCGATCCGGCGCGCCCGGCGCCGCCCGGGGCCGGCGCGCTGGCCAGCCAGGCTTACCAGGAATTGAAGAAGACCATGCACCAGACGATACTCGACCGTATCGACCTGGAACGCCTGAAGCGGCTGACCGCCGAGCAGTTCAAGCATGAGCTGGCGCTGCTGGTGCAGCGCATCATCGAAGACGAGCGCATCGTGCTGAACCAGCATGAGCGGCACAGCCTGGTGCTCGACATCCAGTATGAAATGCTCGGCTTCGGGCCGCTGGAGCCGCTGCTGGCCGATCCCGGCGTGTCCGACATCCTGGTCAACACCTATGCCAAGGTGTATGTCGAACGGGCCGGCAAGCTGGAGCTGACCGACGTCACCTTCCACGACAATGCGCACCTGATGAAGATCATCGAAAAGATCGTCTCGCGGGTCGGCCGCCGGGTCGACGAATCGAGCCCGATGGTCGATGCGCGCCTGCCCGACGGTTCGCGCGTCAACGCCATCATCCCGCCGCTGGCGGTGGACGGGCCGATCCTGTCGATCCGCCGTTTCGCCGTCAACCCGCTGTCGGTGGCCAACCTGGTCGACTACAAAAGCCTGACCCCGCCGATGGTGCAGGTGCTGCAGGCGCTGGGCCAGGCCAAGGTCAACATCCTGATTTCCGGCGGCACCGGCAGCGGCAAGACCACCTTGCTCAACGTGCTGTCCGGCTTCATCCCTTCCAGCGAACGCATCGTCACCATCGAGGACGCGGCCGAACTGCAAATGCGCCAGCCGCACGTGGTGCGGCTGGAAACCCGGCCGCCGAATATCGAGGGCAAGGGCGAAGTCACGCAGCGTTCGCTGGTGCGCAATGCGCTGCGCATGCGGCCCGACCGCATCATCCTCGGCGAGGTGCGCGGCGCCGAGGCGCTCGACATGCTGCAGGCGATGAACACCGGCCACGAGGGCTCGCTGGCGACGATCCACTCGAATACCCCGCGCGACGCGCTGTCGCGGCTGGAAAACATGGTCGGCATGGCCGGCGTCAACCTGACGCCGCGCGCCACCCGCCAGCAAATCTGTTCCGCCGTGACGGTGGTGATGCAAGTGTCGCGCCTGACCGACGGCGCGCGCAAGCTGGTCAGCATCCAGGAAGTGACCGGCATGGAAGGCGACGTGATCGCCATGCATGAAATCTTCACCTTCGAGCAGAGCGGCGTCGACAAGGACGGCAAGGTGCTGGGCCGTTTCAGCGCCACCGGCGTGCGGCCGCGTTTCGCCGACCGGCTGCGCATGTTCGGCGTGGCGGTGCCGGACAGCGTGTTCGACCCGGACCGCATCTATGAGTAATGACTAGCCAACGGAGGACGGCATGGACCTGGTGTTCTACGGTTTTGCGGTGCTGCTGTTCGCGGCCTGCATCCTGATGGTCGAAGGCGCCTGGCTGTGGTGGTCCGGCACCCACGGCGGCGGGGCCCAGCGCATCGCCAAGCGACTGCGCCTGATGGCCGCGCGCGGCGACGGCGGCGGCGAGCGGGTCTCGATCCTGAAGCAGCGCCGCTACGCCGCGTCGGCCCGGCTCGACCATCTGCTGCGGCGCCTGCCGAACAGCGCCGCGCTGGACCGGCTGCTGCTGCAATCGGGCCTGAAATGGTCGGTCGCGCAAGTGCTGGCCTGGTCGCTGCTGTTGCTGCTGCCCGGGCTGCTGCTGCCGCGCGCGTTCGGCATGCCGCCGCTGGCCGCGCTGCTGTTCGCCGCGCTGGCGCTGGCCTCGCCGTGCATGATCCTGCTGCGCGCGCGCAGCGGGAGGCTGCACAAGATCGAGGCGCAGTTGCCGGAAGCGGCCGACTTCCTGGCGCGCGCGCTGCGCGCCGGACATTCGTTTTCCAACGTGCTGCAAATGGTCGGCGATGAGTTGACCGAACCGCTCAGCGGCGAATTCAAGACCACCTATGAAGAAATCAATTACGGCGTGCCGATGAACGAGGCGCTGCACAACCTGGCGATGCGCATCCCGCTGACCGACTTGCGCTACCTGGTCATCGCGGTGCTGATCCAGCGCGAATCGGGCGGCAATCTGGCCGAAGTCTTGAACAGCATCGCGCGCATCATCCGCGCCCGCTTGAAATTGCTGGGCCAGGTGCGCGTGCTGTCGGCCGAGGGCCGCATGTCGGCCTGGGTGCTGGGCCTGATGCCGGTGGTGATGATACTGGTCATGTCGGTGGTCAATCCGCATTACATCAGCCTGCTGTGGACCGATCCGACCGGCATCCGCCTGCTGTGGTACGCGGCCGGCATGGTGGCGCTGGGCGTGGTCTGGATGCGCAAGGTGATCCGTATCCGCGTATAGCCGCCAGCGTTGGCACAACCTTTAAAGGAAAACCATGACCGGCCCGCAATTGCTGTTTTTACTGATCGTCTTCGCGGTGGTGGCCGGACTGTCGCTGCTGGCGCTGCTGATCTTTACGCCAGGCGCCTTGCGCCAGCGCCTGTTCGGCTTCATGGCGCCGGCCGCCAAGGAGGTGGGCGCCGGCGGCGGCTGGATCGAGCGGATCGCCAAGGTGGCCAAGCCATTCACCAAGCTGTCGCTGCCCGAAGAGGGCTGGGAACGTTCGCCGCTGCGCACCCGTTTCATGAATGCCGGCTGGCGCAACGGCAATGCGCCGGCGCTGTACTTCGCCGCCAAATCGGTGCTGGCGCTGCTGTTTCCCGCCTTGCTCGGCCTGTACGCGGCCAGCGGCATGGGCGCGCAATTGCGCAATGTGTTTTTATTTCTGCTGTGCCTGGCCGCCAGCGCCGGTTATTACCTGCCGAACCTGATATTGGCGCGCACCGCAGCGCGGCGCCAGCGCGAAATTTTCGAAAATATCCCCGACGCGCTCGACTTGCTGACGGTCTGCGTCGAAGCGGGCCTGAGCCTGGAGCGCGGCCTGGTCAAGGTGGCCGCCGAAATCCACATCAAGAGCGTGACATTGGCGCAGGAATTGCAGCTGGTGCTGATGGAAATGCGCGCCGGCTTCAGCAAGGAAAAAGCGCTGCGCAACCTGGCGCTGCGCAGCGGCGTCGAAGACGTCGACACGCTGGTGGCGATGCTGATCCAGTCGGAACGCTTCGGCACCAGCATGGGCGATTCGCTGCGCGTGCATTCCGATAACCTGCGCAGCAAGCGCAGCCTGATGGCCGAGGAAGCGGCCGCCAAGATCGCCTTGAAACTGCTGTTCCCGCTGATTTTTTGCGTCTTCCCGACCCTGATGCTGGTATTGATGGGGCCGGCCATCATCGAAGTCTACCGGGTATTGGTGCCGGCCATGGCGGCCAACCAGTAAGAGCCTATCCCAGTAGTGAGCGTCTTGTTCTGGCCGCGCATCGGGAGCGCGGACCAGGCGTGAGGAGCAAGCGTGGCGAGCCACGCGACGACGATCAACGCAGTCCCCGTTCCTGAGGGGCGCCAGAAGAGGGCGTATTCATCTACCGGGATAGGCTCTAAGGACATAAACCCTATCAATGATATGAGTGGAAGGAGTGCATCATGCAGACCAGCATCAAATACCTGACTGCCGCCTGCGCCTGTGCCGTGCTGATGGCGTGCGCCGGCGGCGGCCAGCCGGTCCGGCCGGCGCCGTTGGCGATGCCGGCGGCCGACGCTGCGGCGGCGGACAATTCCGCAGCCGATGGTTATTATGTATTGGGCCGCAACCAGTACGCCGCCGGGCGCCGGGCCGAAGCGCTGCAATCCTACCAGCAGGCGCTGCGCATCGCGCCGGCGCACATCAATGCGCGCAACGGCCTGGCGGTACTGTATGCGGGACAGGGCGACTACCGTCGCGCCATCGAGCTGTGGCGCGGCCTGACCGACGCGCAAATCGCGACGCCGGAACACGCCTTCCTGTTCAGTAATCTGGGCTACGCCTATTTCTTGAGCGGCGACGACGAGCAAGCGCTGAACACGCTGGAAAAAGCTTGCGTGCTCGATCCGCTGAACGCCGCCACCTGGGAACATTTGGGGGCGGTACTGGAAAAGACCGGCCACGGCGAACGCGCCGCGTTGATGTTCAGGCAGGCGCTCAGCCTGCGGCAATACGACGCCAGGGCCGATTACGCGCTGGCCCGGCAAGCCGCGCCGCGCAGCCTGCCGGCACATGCGTCAACGACGTCCAACACAGCCGCGAGCGCGGCGGCCAGCGCCTGGCCGGACGACATGGCGCGCACCGAAGTGACGCTCAGCGGCGGCATCGCGTCGCTGCGCCGGGTCGCCGCGCCGCAGGCCGGTGTCGCGCCGGACCTTGCGCCGGCGCCGCAAGTGGCCGATCAGCAGTCACTGGAAGGTTTGCTGCGGCTGGAAATCCGCAACGGCAACGGCGTCACCGGCATGGCGGCGGCGCTGGCGCGCACGGTGGCCGGCCGGCACTTGCAAGTAGTACGCCTGAGTAATGAAAAGACGTTCCTGGTGGCGCGCACCCGGGTCGGATACCGGGCTGACCAGCAAGAGGCGGCGCGCGCGCTGGCGGCCCGGCTGGGACCGCTGGTGGAGACCGGCGACGCGGTGTGCAAAGTGGCCGACCTGTGTGTCGTCATCGGCCTCGACCTGACCGATCCGGCGGCCTTGCACCGCTATTACGTCGGGCAACTGGCACTGGCCAGGGTTGCGCTGGCGCGGCTGGGGTAGTGGCCATGCTGGTCATGCGGGCCACTAATCCCGACACGGACCATCGGCTCGTTTGTGGAGCGTCAAACAGCGCCTTGATGCAGCGCCGACAATAGGATGGCATCCAATCAACCACTTAACCGGAGTCTTGCCATGAAACGTTTCTTATCTGCATTCCTGAGCGCCGTCCTGCTATTGTCCGTGGCGGCTTGCGCATCGACCGCCACTCGCGAAGGCACGGGCGAATATGTCGACGATACCGTCATCACCGCCAAGGTCAAGGCGGCGCTGGTCGACGATCCGCAATTGAAGGCGCGCGAAATCAATGTCGAAACCTTCAAGGGCACGGTGCAGTTGAGCGGCTTCGTCAGTTCGCGCGACGATATCAGCAAGGCCGTGGCGCTGACGCGCGGCATCAAGGGCGTCACGTCGGTCAAGAATTCGATGGTCGTCAAATAATCACGCGATGGCCGGAGCCTGGCTCCGGCTTGTGACCCTTCGCAACATCACAGCTTGCGCGGCGCCCGAACGCCAGCGCCGCCAGTCCGGCACTGAGCAACAGCAAGGTGCCGGGTTCCGGAATTTGCTGCACCACGATATCGTTGGGGCTGACTCTAGAAAAATTCAAGGTATAGGTGCCGGCCGGCAGCGCGCAATTCGAGCGCAGCGAAAAGAGCGCAAAACCGTTGGCGTAGGCGCGCGCGCTTCCCGTATCGTTGGTGCCGGTGGTCATGTTCAGGCTGAACGGGTCGGCGCTGCCGGCGCGGTGGTCGCCGTTGATATTGGAAAGTATCGACCACGCCCGGCAGGCCGCCGTGGAAAAACAGAACAGCTACTTGCTGGACGGTGTAGATACGCTGTCTGTCAAGAAAGAGGCTTGATCGGGGGCCGGATACCGCCGCCGCTGCCTGCACTGGTGCAACAGGGAAACGCCTCGCGCTGCCTGAATGGACTTTGATCCCGTATCATTTTGCTGTAAGCTGTATCGCGGCCCACCAGCCAACGCACGATATCGGGAGAGCCTGTTCAGGAAATCGACCCCGCGCAGCGCCGAAGGAGCAACCGCCCCGGAAACTCTCAGGCAAAAGGACCGATATTGTTTCAAACTCTGAAGAGTTGCCGGCGCAGACGTCGCCCGGCGCACCGAAGGAGCAAGCGACGACGCGACCTGCGGCCGGCGTGAATCTCTCAGGTCCAGAACAGAGGGGGTGTCCTTGCACAGGTGTGCATCGACCATCCCTTTTGACGTGCTGGAGCCTTATCCTCATGAAAACCATAGCTGTCATCGGCGGCGGCATCACCGGCATCACCACCGCCTATGCCCTCGTCAAACGCGGCTTTGCCGTCACGCTGTTCGAACGCCACCGCTACGCTGCGATGGAAACCTCGTTTGCCAACGGCGGCCAGTTGTCGGCCTCCAATGCCGAAGTCTGGAACCACAGCAGCACCATCGTCAAAGGCCTGAAGTGGATGCTGAAGAACGACGCTCCGTTGCTGGTCAACCCGAAGCCAAGCTGGCACAAGCTGTCGTGGTTCGCCGAGTTCATCGCCGCCATCCCGCACTACCGCGACAACACCGTCGCCACCGCCAGGCTGGCGGTGGCTGCGCGCGAGCATCTGTTCAGCTGGGCCGAGGAAGAAGGCATCGACTTCAACCACAAGCGCGAAGGCATCCTGCATATCTACCGCGACCGCGCGGGCTTCGCGCATGCGGCGGAGGTGTCGACACTGCTGGCGTTAGGCGGCTTGCCGCGGCGTGCCGTGAGTCCGGAAGAAATGCGGACCATCGAGCCGGCGCTGGCAGGCCAGTATTATGGCGGCTACTACACCGAAAGCGATAGCACCGGGGACATCCACAAGTTTACCGTCGGCCTGGCGCAGGCGGCGCAGCGGCTGGGCGCGGACTTGCGCTTCGGCCAGTGCGTGAGCAAGGTCAGCGCCGATGCGAACGGCGCCAGCATCACGGTCACGCAGGACGGCCTCGACGATACCCGGCGCTACGATGCGCTGGTGGTCTGCGCCGGCACCGCGAGCCGCGCAGTGGCGGCCATGCTGGGCGACCGCGTCAATATCTATCCGGTCAAGGGTTATTCGATCACCGTACACCTGAACGACGCCGCCAGCCAGGCTGCCGCGCCCAATGTCAGTTTGCTGGACGACGCCACCAAGCTGGTCACCAGCCGCCTCGGCGCGGACCGTTTCCGGGTGGCCGGCACGGCGGAGTTCAACGGCTTCAACCGTGACATCCGCGCCTCGCGCATTGCGCCGCTGGTCGACTGGGTGCAGCAATGCTTCCCCGGCGTCAGCACGCGCAGCGTGACGCCGTGGGCCGGATTGCGTCCGATGATGCCCGACCTGATGCCGCGCGTAGGGCGCGGCAAGTCCCCCGCGGTGTTTTACAACACCGGCCACGGCCACCTGGGCTGGACCTTGTCTGCCGCCACGGCGGACATCATCGCTGACACGGTGCTGGCCGCGCTGGGTGCGCCGGCGCCCACGGTTGGACACGGCAACATGCATGCGTTGAACATGGCGTAAATCTGGCGACAAAAATAAAAAAGATGCCTTGCGTGGCTACCACGCAAGGCATCTTTTTACTGCTAATGCTGGTGCGACTGCCGGTATCGCACCGGCCACCAGGTCTGCCTCCGCCGGTACCTGGCTTGCCCGCTGAGTTACCGGCATCTGGAAGAAATAATGGAAGCGCGCGGCCTGTCGTTGGAGCCTGCGTCAATCAATGAGCGATCCGCTCAAAACCCCATTTGCGTTCATCAACATCGATGCCTTGCCTGCCGTCGCCGAGCTATACGGTGGCATCGCCTGTACCGTTTCCACACCAATACAGAGAGTTTTGAAAACTGCATTCCGTACAGGGTGCATGGGCGTGGATTGCTCTAAATTACGTATGCGGGTGCTTAAATTTTTTGCCGCTAATTCCTATGCAAGGAATTCATATTTTTTATCGCCGCCAGTTGCGGGTATTGAATAAAAATTCTGGTTCCCCTTTTAATCTGCCTGGCCAACGCGAAAAACCCATGAACCTACACTTGCCGACAATCACGACATGATACTTACCTCTCCCCTTGATATTTTGCCCTGCGGTGTTTTTCTGCAGGTGACCGGCATTCTGCCGGCAACGCCGGTCCAGCTGAAGCTCGAAGGCTTGTCGCTGACCGGCTCCAGCAAGATCAAGCCTGCGATCCATATGCTCGAGACACTTGAGCGGACTGGCAGGCTGAGGCCCGGCATGCGGGTGATTGAAAGTTCTTCCGGTAACCTTGGACTGGCTTTGAGCATGGCTTGCGCGGCAAAAGGCTACCATTTCACCTGCGTCAGCGACAAAAATATTTCGCCGCAGACCGCCCGCCTGATGGCCACCTATGGCGCGAAGCTGATCGTCGTCCAGCAGCCAGACAGCAATGGGGGATTTTTGGGCACGCGGATCGCGCTCATCCGATCGATTCTTGCCGAGGACCCGTCTGTAGTCTGGATCAACCAGTATGAAAACTCCGACAATGTCCGTGCCCATTATCTCAGCACGGGCCCGGAAGTGCTCGCCGATTTCCCGGCGCCGGATTATGTGTTTATCGGTGCCGGCACCACGGGTACCTTGGGTGGCGTGAGTCAATACCTGCGTCGCCATTCGCCCGCCACCCAGATCGTTGCCGTCGACACGCAGGGCTCGGTAACCTTTGGCGGCGTGCCGGGCCCCCGTCACATTCCGGGCCTCGGTACCAGCCAGCCGCCGGCTATTCGTGAAGCGTCCAGTTTCGACAGCATGATCATGGTGCCCGAAGCGGACACCGTCAGGATGTGCCGCGCCCTTGCGAGCCGGGGCATTTTGCTGGGCGGATCTTCTGGAACGGTCTTGTGCGGGATTCAGCGGTACGCGTCGAAGATTCAGGCAGGCGCCTGCGTCGTCGCGATTTCACCCGATATGGGCGACCGCTATGTCGACACCATCTATAACGACGCATGGGTGGCGGCCCATTTCCCGCTACTGGCCGATGCCATCCCCACGGATGGCGTCGACCGCCCATTCACGGAGGCGACATGATGAACAACGCGACGCATCGGGCGGCCGGCCCAGCCGATCAGGCGCTCCCCGGCCTTGCAGTGATCGGCGCCGCGCCGATTCGGCAGTGGATCGATAGTCATCCCAAGCGCATTTTTGACCTGGTAAGCCAGGCCTATCTTGCGTATGCCCGCGGGCATGCCGTCAATCCCGACAGTTACTTCCTGCGCTTTCCCGACGATACGCGCAATCGCATCATTGCGCTGCCCTGTTCGATGGAACAGCAAGATCCCATCGCCGGCATCAAATGGATTGCCAGTTTTCCTGACAATATCCATGCGGGGCTGGATCGCGCGTCGGCGCTATTCATCCTCAATGACCGCCGCACAGGCTATCCGCTGGCTTGTCTCGAAGGCTCGTTGATCAGCGCCGCCCGTACCGCGGTTTCGGCCGTGATCGGCGCGCACTACCTGCATGGCGGCGACCGGCATATCGCCCGGCTCGGCGTGGTTGGCTGCGGCCTGATCGCCTTGAACGTGATCGCCTTTTTCCAGCGGCTTGGCTGGCGCATCGACGCCCTCAGCCTGATCGATACCGATATCGAACGCGCCCGCGCTTTTTCCCGCAAATCCGGGATCGCCGGCATCGCCTGCGAGGTCGGGACCGAGATCGGCGCCATTGCCGATTGCGATATGGTGCTGTTCGCCACCACCGCCAGTCGCCCCCATGTGTCCGATCCCGCCCTGTTTTCCCATAATCCGACGGTGCTGCATCTGTCGCTGCGCGACCTGTCGCCGGCGATTGTCCTGATGTCGCAGAACGTCGTGGATGATGTTGAACATAGCCTCAAGGCCAATACCTCGCTGCATTTGGCCGAACAGGAAACGGCGGGACGCGCCTTTATCGCGGGCGACATTGCACAACTCATCGAGGCGCGTTTTGTTCCCGACGCAAACCGGCCCCGGGTCTTTTCGCCATTCGGGATGGGAATACTCGACTTGTCGGTGGCGCAGGCGATCTGGCAAGACAGCGAGCACGACGATGTGCTGACTTGCCCGGCATTTTTCCCGACGCCTTATTCCACTCTCGCATAAATCATCCGGCCAAACATATCAGCAGGCCAGAAATTATTTTTCTTAGGAAATTACTCAATGCTTAAACTCTCTTCGATCACATCCGACAGCCCGGCGCTGCAAGCATATCAGTGGCCGCCGGTCCCCGCATTTACCGCGCTTCAGCCGGATTTGCGCGCCTTCCTCGAACTCGACCTGCTTGGCCAAACGGCCTGCATCAATCATGTCGAGCGCCGCTCCAGCGAACGCGGCGAGCTGTTGAACAATTATCTGGGGACCATCTACTCGTACCACTATGGCTATGCAGACAGCCCTTGTTTCCTGCGCAACGATATCGAGCTGGAGTCGCGTCTGGCGCGCGCCAAGCTGGTGCTGGAAGAGGACTTGGTCAATCACTGGCTGCCCGTGACGCCGATTCCGCAATTCGACGATCAGCAAGCCGCGGCCAACTATCTGAGGGAGTACGTGGACGCCAACGCAGCGCTCCATCATCCGCTGTTCGACTATCTGCGCGACGAGGCGGAACCGGCGGCGCTGATGGAATTCCTGCGCCTGGAAACGTGCCGTAATGAAATCGTCGATGACGAAATCGCGCTGCTGCTGTGCGGATTGCAGGGAAATATGAAAAAGGCGATCGCATCCAACCTCTGGGACGAGTGCGGTAATGGATCGCTGGAAAAGTTCCATACTTACTGGTTGCGCCGGCTGGTCGAGCAATTGCAGGACTGGGAGCAACTGCCGCAGTATCGCGCCAGCTCGAAACCCTGGTTTTCGTCGATCATTTCCAACACCTTCAATGCCCTCGTCACCCGTCCCGCGTACAAGTGCCGGGCGTATGGCATGTTCCTGACCACCGAAGCGCGAGTCGCGCCGCATTTCTCCGCCATTATGGGGGGGCTGCGCCGGACCGGTCTCGACCACAGGGACATCGCGGTCTATTTTGACACCCACATGCGGATCGATCCGCATCATACCGACGAGCTGCTGACGGCTTTTTCCCATCAGGAGCCCGCCTTGAACCCGGTTCAGGTCGCTGAAGTCGTACGCGGCGCGCACTTCGCGGTGGCCGCTGGCATGGCCCAGTACGGGCGCGTCCTGGCGTATTTTCAGGATAAGTATCCCGCTTAACGCCCCGCCAAGGCCAGCCGGGCGACGCCGGCCATGCCCCTATGCGACCCACTGGAGGAAAGGAATTGTTCAAATGGAAAGTAAACGGTTATTATTGACCTTCGACAATTTCGCGAGTGTCCAGGCTGGCGCGTTGACAGCGCGCCACGTCCACAATATTTTTTATCAGAGAAAGCGTGAATGAAACTCTATTTGAACAAGACCTCGCCATATGCCCGACTGGTTTTGGTGATCGCGCATGAAACGGCGCTGTTCGAGCGTCTGCAACTGATCTCGGTCGATCCCTGGAACGCACCGCCTGAGTTGTTGGCGGCGAATCCGCTGGCCAGGATTCCGGCGCTGGTCACCGATACCGGAAGCTGTCTCATCGAAAGTGACTGTATCGGGCAATACCTGCTGGCACTGGCCGGCGACGAGACACTCTTGCCGGTCCCGGTGGAGAAGCGCCTGGACGCCTTGCGGCGCCTCGGCCTGGCGCGCGCGGTCATCGATTGCGCGTTTTCCATCGTCATTCGCGCGCGCTTTGGCGACTCCGACGAGAGCGTCTTGTCCCGGCGCTGGCAGGCTGCCTTGCCGCGCGCGGTAAGCGTGCTCGAGCAGGACGACGCGCTCAATGCGCGGGAGGGTGATCCCGACCTCGGCGATCTGGCGATCGCCATCGCCTTCGACTACTGTGATTTGCGTGTTCCCGAGCTGGACTGGCGCGCCACGGCGCCACGGTTGGCGCAGTTTGTCGACCGGATCGGCAGGCGTCCATCGATGATCGCGACGCTACCCTGACGGGTTTGGCGCGCCGCGCGGACCAAAGCCGGCGCTCGCAACGCCATCGCTAGCAATCCTGCTGGGCAGCAAATGCCCCTGCAACGACAAAGGGTTACAGATGTCATCACAGTCCGGCTGCGCATGCCCTGCGGGCCAGCGAGGCAGGCAAGTGTTCGATTAGACGGGGGACATCCGTTCCAGGGAGTGCGCCGCGGCGAGAATGCCACCGAGAATCCGGTCGGCGACCTTTTCCGAGAACCCGGCTGGCAACTCCGCGCGGACCTTGTCGACAATGGCAGGTGTGCGGGCAATCAAGTCCTGGATGAGAGGCTCGGCGTTGTCGCCGTACCCGACCTTCTTCGCCGTGCTGTTGAAGTGGCGTCGCATGATGTTGTGCGCCAGGTAGTGCCTGTTCTTCCCGAGTAACGCCATCGCCATTGTGATGTCCTGCTCTGCCCACAGGTTCGGCCGATTGCCGATGGCAGGGTAGGCCGACATCACGTCATAGATAGGCGTCATCTTGAAGCGCTGCTCGCCGGCGAGCAGCTGGATGCTGAAGTTTTTGGCGTGACCATCCGGTGCCCGCAACATCCAGAACAGCAGCTGTGTGGCCATGAGTGTGTGCATGTCCGCGACCGGCTGTTGCGACTGTTGCAGCAGGGGGAATATCTGCTGCAGGCCCGGGCCGCCCTGGTTTTCGTATTTCAGCAGCGGCGAGGTGCCCGTTGCCTGACAAAAATCTTCCTGCACCAGCCGGAACAGCTGTTTTCCGTCGTGCGACAGGGCCCGGTCGAAGCGCTCGACGACCAGCACGCGTTGTGAGCCGAAGGTCACAATCTGCGCATTCGCCGTTGACAAACCGTATTCTTTGAATAGCCGCAGGCATAGCCACTCGTTGTCGACCGATGTGGAGAAGTCCGCCTTTCTTCCGCCAACCAGCCCGATGGGGAGCTTGAAGATGTGCGTTGTCGGCGTCGCGCCCCGCGGCTTCAGCCATTTTCCATCCCACCACAGGAACGCGTCCTTCTCTTGCGCGCCGGCCAGCGAAATCCTGAAATCGTCATCGGGGTCCGGCATGGCGCCGTAATGGCCTGGGTTCACCACGTCCAGCAGGTGCCGCTCGATGGCCTCATCATCAACCACGATGCCGTCGACCTGGCCCTGTCCTTCCGGTACGACACCCTCGGGCAGAAGCTGCAAAGCCCCAACGCAGTCCCGGCCAACGGCCGCGAGAAGGTCGAATGCATCGGTGGAGCCAGTCTTGAACCGGACAGCGACGCGTTTGCGAATGGCGTCGCTGTCCGGCAGCAGTCCATTGAAGTAATGGGCGACGCGGTCTCCCTTTAGCGGCTCGTTATGAAGATTGAACGGCAGCGATAGCGAGACCGGGCGTCCGCGTGTGCAGTTGCGCCAGGCTGCGTCATATTGCAGTTCGGAGTCTCCCGAGGCTTTGACCGTCCAGCGTCCGACGTAGTCCCCATTGGCCCAGAGATGCAGTGTTTGGCGATGCGCGCGGCGGCCCATGATTACCACTCGGCAGAGCTGCTCGGCCCGCCCTCGATTCGCTCCCCGAGCCGCAACTCCAGCCCGATTACCGAGCACCAGCTGAGCAACTGCTTGACGCTGATTTCATCCGGATGTTGTTCCAAGTGTGAAATGCGGTTCTGGCTCAAGCCAAGACGATGCGCCACGGCGGTCTGCGTGAGCTTGCGCCGCTTGCGTGCAGACAGGAGCAACTGACCTAGCTGTGGCGTGGTGATGATAAGCTGGGATGCGGGTGCAGTTGACATAGGAAGTATCCGTTATTCAGATAAACCAAGTGTAGCTGAATGTCAGATAAAGTCAATATATCTGAATATCGGATAAATATGATTTATCCGTATGACGGATAACACTAGGCCGAGTATATGAATGATAAGCGTCAGCCAATCGAGTCGCGCCATCAACACGTGAAAGCCAGCTCCGCATGACCAGGCGGCTTCGCCTGTCCACGCGGGTCAGTGCACATACTCTTTGATCGACATCGATGGTTGAACTGGATGGCCGACAGTGGACCGCGGTTCAGCATACTTGCCATACATTGCTCCAAAGTTGTGCCAGGAGCAGGGGTATAGTGTTGCCGAGGGGCATGCTTGCAGCAAGAATGCAGCAAATAATCCAGAAACGACAAAGGGTTACAGGCAAATGCGCTGTAACCCTCTGATATTCTTGGTGCCGACTGCCGGTTTCGAACTGGCCACCTGATGATTACAAATCAACTGCTCTACCAAATGAGCTAAGTCGGCGAAACTTGTGCGTTGCGAATTATACGCTATTTAATCCGCGTCAGGGTTGGCCGGCCGCCTTTTTTTGGCGGTTCGTCATTGCCGTTGCCGCTATCGGGCTCGCTGGGCGGACGCGATTCCGGGGCGCTGGTCGGGACCGACGACAAGGTCGGGCCTGCCGGCGCCGGCGTGCTGGCCGATGCCGGGCTGTCGGTCGGCTGGCCGTCCGGATCGTCATGCGCCAGTTGCGGTTCGAACGCCATGCCCTGGCCGTTTTCATTGGCGTAGATCGCCATCACGTTGTCGACCGGCACGTAGATCTCGCGCGAGACGCCGCCGAAACGGGCGTGGAAGCGGATCGCATCGTTTTCCATCTTCAAGCCGCTGGTCGCGCCGAAGCTGATGTTGAGCACGATTTCGCCCTTTTTCACGTACTCCATCGGTACCGTGGCGCGCGCATCGACCTTGACCGCGAGGTAAGGCGTGTAGCCGCTATCGGTGCACCATTCATAGATGGCGCGCAGCATATAGGGTTTGGTTGAGATTTCAGACATGTTCTAGCCAGACAGGTGAATCAGGCGCGCCGCCGCGTACGGCGGCGCGCCCATGCTTCAATGAAACGAGACAGATGATTGTAAGGCAGTTTTAAAACCGTAGCGAGCGCTTCAAGTTCTGGCCGAGAAGCGCAAGTGTACACATGTACACTGAGCATCGGAGGCCGGAAATTGGGGCGCGCAGCAGGTTTTAGAGTGCCTTAACGGCGCATGACCTTTTCGGACGGGGTCAGCGCTTCGATGTACGCGGGACGCGAGAAGATGCGTTCGGCGTATTTCATCAGCGGCGCGGCCGTCTTCGACAATTCGATGCCGTAGTGGTCGAGGCGCCACAGCAGCGGCGCCACCGCCACGTCGAGCATCGAGAATTCGTCGCCCAGCATGTATTTGTTTTTCAGGAACAGCGGCGCGAGCGTGGTCAGGCGGTCGCGGATTTCGGCGCGTGCCTTGTCGTGGCTCTTGTCATTGCTCTTGGCGCGTTCGCTTTCCAGCACGTGCACGTGGACGAACAGCTCTTTTTCAAAGTTGAACAGCATCAGGCGGGCGCGCGCGCGCATCAGCGGATCGGCCGGCATCAGTTGCGGATGCGGGAAACGTTCGTCGATGTATTCGTTGATGATGTTCGATTCGTACAAAATCAATTCGCGTTCCACCAGGATCGGCACCTGACCATACGGATTCATGGTCGAAATGTCTTCCGGCTTGTTGAACAGGTCGACGTCGCGCACTTCAAAGTCCATGCCTTTTTCAAACAGGACCAGGCGGCAGCGTTGCGAAAATGGACAGGTTGTACCTGAGTAGAGAACCATCATTTTTATAGTTCCTTAGAAACAAAGGGGGTGAAACCGCGAACGGATCACCCCGAAACTATCACCCGCAACTGCGGGTGATGCAAAACGAATGCGGTGTACAGCACTCTCTTATTTGACTTCTTTCCAGAATGACGCATTCAAGCGCCATGCCAGCAGGGAAAACATCGACAGGAACAGCAACACCCACACGCCGAGGCGTTTGCGGGTTTGCTGCGCCGGTTCCGCCATCCATTCCATGTAGCCAACCAGGTCTGCGACGGCGGTGTCGTATTCAAGCTTGTTCAATGTGCCAGGCTTGACTTGCTCGAAGCCGGCAAACTTGTGGATCGTCTTGCCTTCTTCATGCGGATCTTTCGCTTCGACCGTCTTTTCTGTCTGTATTCCTTGCAATTCCCATAAGACGTGCGGCATCGCCACATTCGGCACGACCTTGTTGTTCCAGCCGGTCGGACGGGTGTCGTCTTTGTAGAAAGTCCGCAGGTAAGTATACAGGTAGTCGCCGCCAGTGCCGGCGGACGACGATTTTGCACGCGAAATCACCGACAAATCCGGCGGCACCACGCCAAAGAAGACCTTGGCGTCTTTTGGATTGAGCGAGGTCGTCATCATATCGCCCACTTTGTCGCCCGTAAACAAAAGATTGGACTTGATCTGATCTTCGGTCAAGCCCAGGTCCTTCAGGCGGTTGTAGCGCATCGATGCGGCGGCGTGGCAGTTAAGGCAATAGTTAACAAATAATTTAGCGCCATGTTGCAGCGCAGCCATGTTGGTCGAACGGTCCGGCGCCTTGTCCAGGGGGAAGCCGTCTTCGCTGGCGATCGCCAGCGCCGGTACCAATGCCAGAATGGCCAGCAGTTTTTTTGCAAGAGTCATGTCAGTGTCCTTTGAGCTAGTCGTGATGGCGTCGGTTAGTGTGGCTGAAACGTCACACGCGACGGCACGGTCTTGAACTTGCCCATGGCACTCCACCATGGCATCAGCAGGAAAAAGCTGAAATACAACAGGGTGCACACTTGCGACACGATGGTCTTGGCATCGGTTGGCGGCTGGGTGCCCAGGTAACCCAGCGTCAGGAACGACAGGCCGAACACCAGGTACACCCATTTATGCCAGTCCGGACGGTAGCGTATCGATTTCACCGGCGAATGGTCGAGCCATGGCAGGAACGCCAGGATCACCACCGAACCGCCGAAAAACACCACGCCCCAGAATTTCGCATCGAGTACGCTCGGCAACATGCCGATGATGGCCAGCAGCGCGATCACGCCGATGGCCGCCTTGACCTTGCTCGGCAGGCGCGACTTGAGCCAGACAAATACCACGTAAGCGGCCACGGCGACCATCAGCACGTACATGAAGTCGGCGGTGGTGGCGCGCAATACCGAGTAAAACGGCGTGAAATACCAGGTCGGCGCGATGTGCAGCGGGGTTTTCAACGAATCGCCCGGCAAGAAGTTGTTGTATTCCAGGAAATAACCACCCATCTCCGGCGCAAAGAACACTACCGCGCTGAAGATCGTCAGGAATACCGACACGCCGAACAGGTCGTGCACGGTGTAATACGGGTGCGACGGAATCGCATCGAGCGGGTGGCCGTCCGGTCCCAGGTTTTCCTTCACTTCGATGCCGTCCGGATTGCTCGAACCGACTTCGTGCAGTGCGATCAAGTGCGCCGCGACCAAGCCCAGCAAGACCAGCGGAATGGCGATCACGTGGAAGGCGAAGAAGCGGTTCAGCGTCGCGTCGGACACCACATAGTCGCCGCGTATCCACAGCGACAGGTCGGGGCCGATGAAAGGAATCGCGCCGAACAGGTTGACGATCACTTGCGCGCCCCAGTAAGACATCTGGCCCCATGGCAGCAAATAGCCAAAGAACGCCTCGGCCATCAGGCACAGGAAGATCGCGAAGCCGAACAGCCAGATCAGTTCGCGCGGCTTGCGGTACGAGCCGTACAGCAGGCCGCGGGTCATGTGCAGGTAGACGATGATGAAGAACGCCGACGCGCCGGTCGAGTGCATATAGCGCACCAGCCAGCCCCACGGCACTTCGCGCATGATGTATTCGACCGAACCGAAGGCCAGGTTGGCGTCCGGTTTGTAATGCATGGTCAGGAAGATGCCGGTCACGATTTGCAGCACCAGCACCAGCATGGCCAGCGAACCGAAGATGTACCAGAAGTTGAAGTTTTTCGGGGCGTAGTATTTGCCCCATTGATCATTCCACAGTTTGCTCAGTGGAAAGCGGTCATCGACCCAGCTCAGCGCTTTCTCGGCGGCCGGCGCATCGGCCGGCAGTTTGGTTTCTTTAAACGCAGCCATGGTTATGCCTCGCCTTTTTCGTCTTTGCCGATGACCAGTTTGGTGTCGCTCAAGTACATATGGCGCGGCACTTGCAGATTATCCGGCGCCGGCTTGTTCTTGAACACCCGGCCCGCCATGTCGAACGTGGAACCGTGGCAGGGACACAGGAAACCGCCGACCCAGTCGTCCGGCAGCGACGGCTGCGGCCCGGGCGTGAATTTGGTCGACGGCGAGCAGCCCAGGTGGGTGCAGATGCCGACCGCGACCAGGATTTCCGGCTTGCGGGAGCGCCACTCGTTGCGCGCATATTCAGGGGTGAATTCTTCGGGATTGCGTTTGGAATCGGCGTCGGCGACCTTGTCGTCGGTTTGCTTGAGGGAAGCAACCATGTCCTGGGTGCGCTTCAAGATCCAGACGGGCTTGCCGCGCCACTCGACGGTGCGCATTTCGCCTGGTTCCAGCGTGGTGATGTCCACCTCGACCGGGGCGCCGGCCGCCTTGGCCCGCTCCGAAGGCTGGAATGTACTGACCAAGGCTCCTGCCGTGGCCAAACCGACTACGCTGCCCGCCGCGCACGTTGCGACGAGCAATCCGCGTCGGCCCGAATCGACCTGCTTTTCGTTACTCATACAAACACCCCAATCAGTCAAAATGCGAATCTTTTTTATGAGTGGCAACTCCAAAAACCCGCTGACCGACCGCGCTTTTTACCGTCCCGCATTGCGTCTCAACTTACACGGAACAGCTAAGCAAGCCCCAATAAATTATTGTGATTTCTGACTTGCACAACCGGCGCTCTGCGGTGTTGCTCGCTGCTAGCAGTGCTCGCACTGCGTCGCAACGTGCGCCTTGCAGAGCATCCGGTTCTGTTTGTCATAAATCCATAATAATTTTCTGAGGATTACTTAATCAAAAAACGGGGCGCCGGGCCTGTGTTTCACCCGTACCGGTTTTTACAGCTACCCTGAAGCGTTAACATAGCTCCTAGCAACCTTAAATTATAAGTGAATAGGGGAACGATTTAAAGAAAAAACGTTGCCACACCCATAATTAATGATATTTAATGCCATACGGCGTACGCGTTTCGCTTGCAAAATAATACGCCCATCTTCATGTTGCGTCGCTGCAATGGTGCGCACGTTTGGAATCCAATTGAAACGATAGTATGATCGCCAACAACTGAGAGCGCCTGGCAAAACGCCGATGGCGGCGTGGTGAGCCTGGCCCTGGAGGTTTTGTCAGGCGTTCTTGTATATATTCAAGGGAGAAAATTTCATGGCAATGATGCAAGAATTTAAACAGTTTGCAATGAAGGGGAATGTCGTCGACCTTGCTGTCGGTGTCATCATTGGCGGCGCGTTCGGCAAGATTGTCGATTCGCTGGTACAAGATGTGATCATGCCGCCGATCAGCAAAGTGTTTGGGGGACTCGATTTTGCCAATTACTATATTCCTTTGAATAATCAGGTCTCCACCTTGAGCCTGGTGGAAGCTAAAAAACTGGGTGCGGTTTTTGCCTACGGTAATTTCATTACGATCTTGCTTAATTTTATTATCCTGGCCTTTATCATTTTCCAAATGGTACGCCTGATGAATAAGGTGCGGCGCGCCGAACCGGAAGTGGTCGCCGCGACGCCGGAAGATATCGTCTTGCTGCGTGAAATCCGCGATTCGCTGAAGAAACAATAAACTCGGCCGCCGCCCGGCAATCGGGCCGGGCGACGGCAATTTTGTAGAAGCTGGTATGCGACGACTCTGGTTATTGTTTGCGCAAACGGTGACCATCGTCCTGGCACTGTATTTTGTCTATGCCGCGCTGCGGCCGGCCAGCCAGGTGCGGCAAGTGGGCCAGCCCGGCACGCCGGCGCCGTTGCTGCAAAGTACCGCCGCGACGCCGGCGCCCGGTTCGTATCGCGACGCGGCCGGCCGCGCGATGCCGGCGGTGGTCAATATCCTGACCAGCCAGAGCCTGAAACGCGGCAGCCATCCGTTGGCGCGCGATCCCTTCTTCAAGCGCTTCTTTGGCGAACGCAGCCCCGACCGCGATGACGACGGCGGCGACGACGAACAGAACAGCCTCGGTTCCGGCGTCATCGTCAGCCCGGAAGGGTATATCCTGACCAACAACCACGTGGTCGAGGCGGCCGACCAGATCGACGTGGTGCTGGCCGACGGCCGCAAGGCGCCGGCCAAGGTGGTGGGGTTGGACCCGGAAACCGACCTGGCGGTGATCAAGATCTCGCTCGACAAGTTGCCGGTCATCGTGCTGGGCCAGGCCGAACAGGCCAGGGTCGGCGATGTGGTGCTGGCGATCGGCAATCCGTTCGGCGTCGGCCAGACCGTGACGATGGGCATCATTTCTGCGCTGGGCCGCAACAATCTGCACATCAACAACTTCGAAAACTTCATCCAGACCGACGCCGCCATCAATTTCGGCAATTCCGGCGGCGCGCTGATCGATACGCGCGGCAATTTGCTGGGCATCAATTCGGCGATTTATTCGCAAAGCGGCGGTTCGGTCGGCATCGGTTTTGCAATACCGGTCTCGACCGCCAAGTCGGTGATGGAATCTATCATCAAGACCGGCCACGTGGTGCGCGGCTGGATCGGCGTCGAAACCCAGGACATCACGCCGGAATTGGCCGACAGCTTCGGCCTGGAGCGCAACAGCGGCGCGCTGATCGCCGGCGTGGTGCGCAACGGCCCGGCCGACAAGGGCGGCATGAAACTGGGCGATATCCTGCTGAAGGTCGATGGCAAGCCGGTCGCCGACAGCACGGAAATGCTGAACCTGATCGCCCAGCTAACTCCCGGCGGTAACGCTAAAATGACGGTGCTGCGCAAGAACCGTGTAGCGACCCTGGAGATCCTGGTTGGCAAGCGGCCCGCCTCGAAATGACACTAATTTGAGCTGAGACTGGAACCTGATTCATGCATTTGCGCGACCTGACCCAATTCTTGAAAGAATTGAGCGAAAACAATAACCGTCCCTGGTTCGTGATGAACAAACCGCGCTACGACATCTTGCGCGAAGAATTCCTGGAATTGGTGACCGGGCTGATTAATGAACTGGGCAAGTTCGATCCGGCGGTGAAATTCTGCAACCCGAAGAAAGCCATGTTCCGCATCAACCGCGACGTGCGCTTTGCGCATGACAAGAGCCCGTACAAGACGCGTTTTTCAGCCGCCATCGCCCCCAACGACATGCGCCGCCCGAGCAAGGCGGGCGGGCCGACGTATTACATGCAAATCGACGGCAATGGCCGCTTGCTGTTCGGTGCCGGCGAATACATGCCGCCGCCGGGCCGCCTGAAGGCGCTGCGCGAACACATGGTCAACGACGCGCCGGGTTTTTCCAAAGTGTTGAAGAATAAGGGCTTGCGGGCCACCTTCGGCACCATACAAAACGAAGGCAAACTGCAGCGTCCGCCGAAAGGCTTCGACGCCGACGCCGAACACATCGAATTCATCAAGCTGAAAAGTTTTTTTGTGTGGACCGAAGTCGACCTGAAATTGAACGCGCCGGATGAATTGCCGGGCCAGTTGGCGGCGGGACTGAAACAAGCGTTTCCGCTGGTCAGCTGGATGCGCGGCGCCAGGGAAGAGGAACAGCCGGAAGAATAAGTCCATCAGGAGCCGCCATGGCCTTGCCGCATGCGTTATCGGGACAAGTGATACAGGTTCAGCCGGAGCCGCAGGATCTGTCGCAATTTTCCGCGATCGCGCTGGCCAAGACCGATGAACTGGAATTGATACGCATGACCCTGCCGAAAGGCAAGACCATGCCGGAACACCATGTGCCGGGCGAAATCACCTTGTTGTGCTTGTCGGGACAGGTGCTGGTCGATATCCATGGCGAAGCGCGCACCTTGTCGGGCGGGCAAATGCTGTACCTGGTCGGCGGCCAGGCGCATGCCTTGCGCGCCGAACAGGATAGTGTGCTGTTGTTGACGATTTTATTGGTTTAGCTGACTTCGCCGCGCGGATCGCGCGCCAATAAACGCTGCACCATTTCTTGCGGCAAGTCGCCATCGAACAGCACGCCGGCCACCGCGTTGGTGATCGGCATGTCCACGCCCAGCTTGCGGGCCAGTTCGCGCACCGCGCGGGCGCATGGCACGCCTTCGGCCACATGGCCCAGTTCGGCGACGATGGTATCGAGTTGCTTGCCTTGCGCCAAGGCGAGGCCGACCCGGCGGTTGCGCGACAGGTCGCCGGTGCAGGTCAGCAACAGGTCGCCCATGCCGGTCAGTCCCATGAAGGTTTCCGGCTGGCCGCCGAGCGCGCTGCCCAGGCGGGTGATTTCCGCCAATCCACGGGTGATCAGCGCGGCGCGGGCATTCAAGCCCAGGCCCAGGCCGTCGGCCACGCCGGTGGCGATCGCCATCACATTCTTGACCGCGCCGCCCACTTCGACGCCAACCAGGTCGTCGCTGGCGTAGACCCGGATATTGCCGCCATGCAAAGCCGAGACGACGGCTTCGCGCAACGCTGGCGCACGCGATGCGATTGCCAGCGCGCACGGCAAGCCGCGCGCCACTTCTTGCGCAAACGACGGGCCGGACAGGGCTCCGCCGTCTATCGCCTCGCCGAGCACTTCGGCGACCACCTGGTGCGGCAACAGGCCGCTGCCATTTTCAAACCCCTTGCACAGCCACACCAGGTTTGGCATTTCGCGGCCTTTTAATTGTTGCAGCAAAGGACGGAAACCGGCCACCGGGCAGGCCGCGATCAGCAAGCCGCCCGGCACGGCGGCATGGGCCAGCGCGGCATCGAAGTCGGCGCTGGGGGCCAGCGTGGCGGGCAACACAAAACCGGGCAGATAGGGGTTGTCACGGCTGGCCGCCATCGCCGTCATGGCGGCCGCATTGCGGCCCCACATCAACACATCGTGACGTGCGGCAAACGCCATCGCGACGGCGGTGCCCCAGGCGCCCGCGCCCAGCACGGTGACTTGGCGCGGCGTATGTTGTAAAACAGGGGAAATAACAGGAGAATCTTGCATGCAACCTCAGGCGTCGGTAATCAACAGGCTAGGCAAAAAGCTTACAAACCCCAGACGTCGCTGGTCTTGACGTAGCCGGTCGCGCCATCCTTGTGGCGCACCTTGACCCAGCCTGACGAGGCCGGTTCGCTGATTTCCAGCAAGATGCCTTTTTCGGCGATGAACACCGGCGACGCATTCTCGTCCGGGCTGGCGCGCACTTTCAGGTTGGCGCTGCGCACCACCACATTGCGCTTGCTGCTCAAGTTCTTGGCTTCGGTCCAGGCCAGGTCGCCGCTGGCGTCGCGCACCTTGACCCATTCGCCATAGCTGAGCACGACTTCGAGCGGCATGCCGCGCGGCGCAACGTACAGTTTGCCGCCCTTGATGGAGGGCGCATCGTACAAAATCACCGGGGCCGCGCCGACGGTCTTGAAATCGAGGGCCTGGCTAGCCGTTGCGACCAGCAATAGCGCTGCACCTGCGATCCAACGAGTAGTGGTCATAAGCGGCTTTCAACAGGGGGAGGAGAGGTAATCTGACGTAGCTTTGATCTTGCAACAGCGGCGCCACCGGGCCGCCGCTGTCTGTTTCTGCAACTTGCTGCAACTTGGTGCAGTGACAACTTAGTGAGTTGCTTCGCCGTTCGCAGGCGCTGCCGCGGCGGCTTCAGCCACGGCTTGCAGACGTTGCTGGTAGAACACTTCGAAGTTGATCTCGGCCAGGTGCACAGGCGGGAAGCCGGCACGGGTGATCACGTCGGCGATGTTGGCGCGCAGGTAAGGGTAGATGATGTTCGGGCAGCCGATACCCAGCAGCGGATCGAGTTGATCGGCAGGGATATTGCGTGCTTCGAAAATACCGGCTTGTTTGCCTTCCACCAGGAACGCCACTTTGTCTTTGACTTTGGCGGTCACGGTGATGGTCACGGTCGATTCGAAAATGCCGTCGGCCAGTGGCTCGGCGCTCACGTCCAGGGCAACTTCAATCGCTGGAGCATCTTGTTCCAGGAAGATTGCTGGGGAATTCGGTTGTTCCAGCGACATGTCTTTCAGGTAGACGCGTTGGATTTGAAATACAGGTTGCAGGTTTTCGTCGGACATGGAACGCTTTCGTTGTAAGGGACAAGAACGGCATACCGTTCAAATTAAATGATGCTTGCGCCCACGTTATTACCGCCGCAAGCGGCGGTTTTGGATTTGCGCAAGGGCAATTGTATCAAACCCAATAACTCTGGAAACAAAATCTTGGGCAGTCCCCCAACTTAGGACGAAACCCCATTTAACAAGGGGTCAAGCTTGCCTGCCTGATCCAGCGCATGCAAGTCGTCGAAACCGCCGACGTGGGTGTCGCCGATGTAAATTTGCGGCACGGTGCGGCGGCCGGTCTTTTGCATCATCAACATGCGTTGCTCGGGATCCAGGTCGACCCGGATCTTTTCGATGCCGGTCACGCCTTTGGCTTCCAGCAAGCGTTCGGCGCGCACGCAATACGGGCACATGGCGGTGCTATACAGGGTTACATGAGCTGTCATGATAGAGTCCTTGAAGATTACTTAGCCAGTGGCAAACCCTGGGTGGTCCAGGCCGCCAAGCCGCCCTCCAGGCTGACCGCGTCGGCGAAACCGGCGTTGGCCAGTTGCTTGACGGCGCTGGCGGAACGCGTGCCTTTTTGGCAGACCACGATAATGGTCTTGTTTTTCGACTTTTCCAGTTCCGCGCTACGCTTGGACAGTTCCGCCAGAGGAATGTTTTTCGCGTCGCGCAGGTGGCCCTCGGCAAATTCCTTGGCGTCGCGCACGTCCAGCACGGTGGTTTTGCCGCGGTTGATCATTTGCGTCACTTCCAGCGGCGACGCGCGTTTGCCGCGCATTGCCAGGGCTGGCCACAGCAAGGCGCCACCGGAAAGGACGACGATACCGATCAGAAAAATATGGTCAATAATGAATTTCACAGGGATCCAATGGTTTAAGTCAATCCGCGCATTATAAAATAGAAGCTGGAAGAGTTCTTTTTACCTTTTGCTTTTTGACTTGAACCCCTTTAACGAAGATAGAACCATGTACAAAATCGTTTTCATGCGTCACGGCGAGTCCACCTGGAATCTCGATAACCGCTTCACCGGCTGGACCGACGTCGATCTGACGGAAAAAGGTGTTCAAGAAGCAAAGAACGCCGGCCAGATCCTGAAGGAATCCGGCTTCACCTTCGACCTGGCGTATACCTCGGTATTGAAACGCGCGATCCGCACGCTGTGGCTGTCGCTCGACGCGATGGATCAGATGTGGCTGCCGGTCCGGCATGACTGGCGCTTGAACGAACGCCACTACGGTGCGCTGCAAGGCCTGGACAAGGCGGAAACCGCCGCCAAGTATGGCGACGAGCAAGTACTGGTGTGGCGCCGCAGCTATGACACCCCGCCGCCGCCGCTGGCCGAAGATGATGAGCGCGCCTCGTTCAACGACGCCCGCTACGCCGGCTTGCCGAAAGCGTCGATTCCATTGACCGAATGCCTGAAAGACACCGTGGCCCGCGTGATGCCGGCCTGGGATGAGGAGATCGCGCCGGCCATTCGCGCCGGCAAGAAAATCATCATTTCGGCGCATGGCAACAGCTTGCGCGCCTTGATCAAGATGTTGGACGGCATCAGCGACGCCGATATCGTCGGCTTGAACATTCCGAACGGCCAGCCGCTGGTGTATGAGCTGGACGCCGACCTGAAACCGATCCGTCACTACTACCTGGGCGACCCGGCAGCGATTGCCGCGGCACAAGCGGCCGTGGCGAACCAAGGGAAGGCCAAGTAAGCTTTGCTGTATTTCTCCCGCGTCGCACCTTTACCGGCCTGGCGCGCGGGGGCCTGGCTGTGCCTGGCCCTCGCGATTTCCAGCGGCAGCGCCCATGGCGCCAAAATCACGGAACGCAGCAAGCAAAAGCAGGCCGCGGAGGCGCAACGCGCCGGTTTGCAGCAAAAGCTGAGCGCCTTGAAGCGCGACATCAGCCGCACCGAAAGCGCCAAGGAGGACGCGGCCGACACGCTGGCCGAATCGGAAGAAGCGATTTCCAACGCCAACCGCGCGCTGCGCGACCTGGCGACCGAACAAAACCAGACCGCCGTCAAGCTGGCCGGTCTGGATGCGCAGCGCGAACGGCTGGCGGCGACCGTCGCCGTGCAAAAGAAACAACTGTCGGAATTGCTGCGTGAACAATACGTCGCCGGCAATGAAGACCGCATCAAACTGCTGCTGTCCGGCGACAACCCGAACCGCATCAACCGCGATTTGCAAATGATGGCGTATGTCTCGCAAGCCCAGGCCCGTTTGCTGGCCGAGTTGCGCGCCAATTTGCAGGCGGTCGTCACCAACCAGGCCGAAACCCAGAGCGCCAAGGACGACCTGGAAGAAATCGCCCAGGAAGAACGCGAGCAGAAGGCCTTGCTGGAAAAAGAAAAAGTCCGCCGCGCCGCGGTGCTGGCCGGATTGTCGAAGCGCCTGGCGGCGCAGCGCAAGGAAGCCGGCAACGTCGAACGCGACGAACAGCGCATGGCGGGCCTGGTCGACAAGCTGGCCAGGATCATCAAGGAACAGGAAGAAGCGGCGGCCGCCGAAAAACGCCGCCAGGAAAAACTGGCGGCGGAGCGCGCCGCCAAGGCCGAAGCGGATCGGCTGGCCGCCAAGGCCGCCGCCGAAAGCCGCGCCCGCGCGCTGGCGGCGGCGCGCGCCAGGGCGCAGGCCGAACGCGAACGGCTGGCCAGGGAGCAGGTCAAGGGCGGCAAGATCAAGCCGCAGCCGCCGGTCAAGCTCGACCCGATCGATGCCGACGAACCGCCGCAAGTGGTCCGCAAACCCGAGCCGAAGCCCGAACCCACGCCCGAACCGGCGCGTCCGGTGCTGGCGCCGGCCGCGCCGGACGGCGCCTTCGCCAGCCTGCGCGGACGCTTGAACGCGCCGGTGGCGGGCCGGGTGGCGGCCAGGTTCGGCAGCAAGCGTGGCGACGGGCCGACCTGGAAGGGCATGTTCATCCGCACCGGCGAAGGCGCCGAAGTCAAGGCGGTGGCGGCTGGCCGGGTGGTGTTTTCGGAATGGCTGCGCGGCTTCGGCAACTTGATCATCGTCGACCATGGCGGCCAGTACATGAGCATTTATGGCAATAACGAGGCCTTGCTGAAACGCGCCGGCGACAGCGTCAAGAGCGGCGAAGTGATCGCCAATGCCGGCAACAGCGGCGGCAATGAGGAATCGGGGCTATACTTTGAAATGCGCTTCAAGGGACAGGCCTTCGATCCGGCCGGCTGGGTCAGGTTTTGACGGCGTCCGCCAGGCTTCATACACGCAGCAGCTGAACACAGGTAAAACATGGGCATCAAGGTAAAGAGTATCGGTTTGATCGGTCTGGGCGTGGCGGCGGGTTTCGGCGCCACGATGCAGTTTTCGGCGATTGCGCAAAAAATCGTCAACGCCCCGCTGCCGCTGGAGGAATTGCGCCAGCTGTCCGATGTATTCGGCTTGATCAAGACCGATTACGTGGAAAAGGTGGATGACAAAAAGCTGCTGACCGAAGCCATTTCCGGCATGGTGTCGTCGCTCGACCCGCATTCGGTCTACCTGGACAAGGACGCGTTCCGCGAAATGCGCGACAGCATGCAGGGCAAGTTCGTCGGCCTGGGCATCGAAGTGAGCATGGAAGACGGCTACGTCAAGGTGGTGTCGCCGATCGAGGATACGCCCGCCTTCAAGGCCGGCGTGCAGGCCGGCGACTTGATCACCCGGATCGACAGTACGCCGCTCAAAGGCATGTCGCTGGACGAGGCGATCAAGAAGATGCGCGGCGAGCCGCACTCGAAGACGACGCTGACGATTTCGCGCAAGGGCGCCGACAAGCCGCTGACATTCGCGCTGGTGCGCGAGGAAATCCGCGTGCAGAGCGTCAAGGCCAGGATCGTCGAACCGGGTTATGGCTGGCTGCGCATCGCCCAGTTCCAGGAACCGACCGTCGGCGACATGGTCAAGAAGATCAACGCGCTGTACGCCCAGGAGCCGCACCTGAAGGGCCTGGTGCTCGATTTGCGCAACGATCCGGGCGGCGTGGTGCCGGGCGCGATCGGCGTGTCGGCGGCGTTCCTGCCGAAGGATAAGGTGATCGTCTCGACCAATGGCCAGCTGGCCGACTCGAAGCAGACTTTTTACGGCCGCAAGGAGTTTTATGCGCCGCAAAGCGGCGCCGACCCGCTGGCGACCTTGCCGGCCGCGCTGAAAGACGTGCCGCTGGTGGTGCTGGTCAATACCGGTTCGGCGTCGGCGTCGGAAATCGTCGCCGGCGCCTTGCAAGACTATAAACGCGCGATCATCCTCGGCACCCAGACTTTCGGCAAGGGTTCGGTGCAAACGCTGCGCCAGCTGACCGCCGACACCGCGGTGAAACTGACCACCGCCCGTTATTACACGCCCAACGGCCGTTCGATCCAGGCGCGCGGCATCGTGCCGGACCTGATGGTCGATGAAAACGCCGACGGCGACGGCTTGAACAGCCTGCGCGTGCGCGAAGCCGATTTGCAAAAGCACTTGAACAGCGGCGACGGCCAGCCCGACGTGGCCACGCCGGTGCTGTCGGAAAGCCAGCAGCTGGACCAGGAACAGCGCGCGCTGACGCTGGAAAAGAAACACAAAGCGCTGGAATACGGCGGCAAGGACGATTTCCAGCTGGCCCAGGCGCTGAACCATTTCAAGGGCTTGCCGGTCAAATTGTCGAAGGCGGAAGCGTCGCCTGAAAAGAAAGACGACAAGGCGTCATCGAAGCCCGCCGCCGCCAAGCCGGTCGATTTGCCGGACCTGAAGCCGGTGATCCAGAAGCCGTAAGGCGGGCAAGGGCTGCAGGCACGCCATATGAACGATCACCAGCTGCTGCGCTATTCGCGCCACATCCTGCTCGACCAGATCGGCATCGAAGGCCAGCAAAAACTGCTGGCCGCGCAGGTGCTGGTAATCGGCGCCGGGGGCCTCGGCTCGCCGGCCGCGATGTACCTGGCGTCGGCCGGCATCGGCAAGCTGACGCTGGTCGACGACGATGTGGTCGACCTGACCAATTTGCAGCGCCAGATCGCCCACACCACGGCGCGCATCGGCCAGCCCAAGGCGCTGTCGGCGCAACAGTCGCTACATCAAATCAATCCCGAGATCGAGATCGTGGCGCTGGCCGAACGGGCCGATGACGCCCGCTTGCTGGAACTGGTGGCCGGCGCCGACGTGGTGCTCGACTGCACCGACAACTTCGCCACCCGCCACGCCGTCAACCGCGCGTGCGTGGCCCGCAAGGTGCCGCTGGTGTCCGGCGCGGCGATCCGCTTCGACGCCCAGGTCAGCGTGTTCGACCCGCGTTCCGGCACGGCGCCGTGTTATTCCTGCCTGTTTCCGCAAGACCAGCATTTCGAGGACGCGGCCTGTTCCACCATGGGCGTGTTCGCGCCGCTGGTCGGGGTGGTCGGCGCGATGCAGGCGGCCGAAGCGTTGAAGCTGGTGATCGGCATCGGCGACTCGCTGGCCGGGCGGCTGTTGCTGCTGGACGGCCTGAACATGGAGTGGAGCAGCATGCAAGTCGGGCGCGATCCGGCCTGCGCGGTGTGCGGCCAGCCGCATCCGGCCGGCTGAGTCGGCCGTATTGACGCTGTCCTTGGCGATACGCCGGTGCGATAGCCGTGTCAAAACCGTGGCCTGTGGCAACTTTTTTTACAGCTTTTTGTCATGGACGGGTATTGCCGCCTTATACTCTGCACTCATTGTTCATCATCCTTGAAATTTATTATGCAAAAAGCAACAAATCATTCGATTCCACGGCGCCGCGCGCGGGGCTTTACGCTGATTGAAATCATGGTGGTGGTGGTCATCATGGGCATCCTCGCGTCGCTGGTGGTGCCAAAGCTGATCGCCCGTACCGGCGAATCGAAAGTGGCGGCCGCCAAGGTCGACATTTCGACCGTGATGCAGGCGCTGAAATTGTACAAACTGGATAACCAGCGCTACCCGACCACCGAACAAGGCTTGCAGGCGCTGATCGTCAAGCCGACCTCCGGTCCGGCCGCGAATGGCTGGAAAGAGGGCGGCTACCTGGAAAAAATGCCGAAAGACCCATGGGGCAATCCTTACCAATACCTGTCGCCTGGCATCAAGGGCGAGGTTGACGTGTTGTCGCTGGGCGCCGACGGCCAGCCCGGCGGTACCGGCGACGACGCCGATATCGGTTCGTGGGAAATCTGAGATCCCTGTTGCCGACAGTTGAGCCGCGGCGCGTCCGCGCGCGCGGTTTCACGCTGATCGAGCTGCTGGTCGTGATGGTCATCTTTGGCATCACGCTCGGCATGGTATCGCTGAACGCCTTGCCGAACGGCCAGCAGGCGCTGCAAAAGGAAGGCGAGCGCATCGCGCTGCTGCTGCAACTGGCGCGCGACGAAGCGATCCTGCGCAGCCGCCAAGTGGCGTTCGAGGCCGACGACCAGCAATACCGCTTCCTGGTGCTCAACGACAAGCGCTGGGAGCCGATCACGCAGGACGACTTGCTGCGCGAGCGTCCCTTCAAGAATGCGCCGCTGATGTTGACGGTGGCGCCGTCGAACACGCTGGCCAGGCCGCTGCGCATCATCTTCGGCCGCGAACCGGTCGACAAACCCTTTGTGCTGACGCTGGCCAGCGGCGAGCGCAGCGTCGCCATCCGCGCCGACGGCATCGGCCATTTTACGGTTGACTGACGATGAGGCCAGCCATGTTTTTCCGCTCCGTTCACCTTTCCCGCCTGATGCCGCGGCGCCGCGCGCGCGGCTTCACGCTGCTGGAAGTGCTGGTGGCGCTGGTCATCGTCGGCACCGCGCTGGGCGCGTCGCTGCGCGCGGTCGGCAGCCTGACCCAGAACAGCAACGGTTTGCGCAGCGCGATGATGGCCACCTGGGCGGCGGAAAACCAGCTGGTGCACTTGCGTCTCGAAAAAATCTTTCCGCCGGTCGGCAAGACCAGCTTCGATTGCCCGCAGGGCGATCTGCTGCTGGAGTGCCGCCAGGAAGTGATCGCCACCGGCAACCCGCGCATGCGCCGGGTGCAGCTGAGCGTGTATGAAACCGCGCACCCGGACCGCCTGATCGTGCGCCTGGTGCTGTTGTCGTTTAATCAGTGAGGGATGCCATGAACGACTCCAGCAGGCCTATCCAACCCCGGCGTCGCGGCGGCTTCACGCTGATCGAATTGCTGGTGGCGATCAGCATCCTGGCGATCGTCGCGGTGCTCGGCTGGCGCGGCCTGGACAGCATCGTGCGCGCGCGCCAGACCTTGACCGGACAACTGGAACAGACGCGCGGCATGCAATTGGCGTTCGCCCAGATGCAAAGCGATTGCGAGCACCTGGCCGACCAGAACCTGATGCGCGGCCATGACCGGCTGGCGGTCGACAACGACCGCTTTACGCTGGTGCGCACCAGCGCCGGCGAAAGCGAGGCGGTGCAGATGCAAGTGGTCACTTATCGCTTGAGCGGCGGCGTGCTGACCCGGCGCGAAAGCGCCAGCACCCGCGACCTGGCGCAGATCGACGGCTTGTGGCAAGCCGCGCTGAGTAACGCGGATACCGAAACCAGCGGCGGCGGCGTGCCGGTGGAATTGCAGCGCGGCCTCGACAGCATGACCATGCGTTCGTGGGACGGCTCCGCCTGGCGCGTGCTGAGCGGCACCAATACCTTGCCGGTCGGCGTCACCGGATTCGAGGTGGCGCTGCAAATTTCCGGCCAGGCGGCCGGCCTGGTCAAAGTCTTTTTCCTGGGGGCCGTATGATGCCGCGCCGGCGCCAGCAGGGCGTCGCGGTGATTACCGCGCTGCTGCTGACCACGCTGGCCATCACCATCGTCGCCAGCCTGTTCTGGCAGCAGCAGGTGCAAGTGCGTTCGATGGAAAACCAGCGCCTGCATCTGCAAACCCGCTGGGTCGCATTGGGCATGGCCGACTTTGCCCGCTTCTGGCTGCGCGAAGACTTTTCACCGATCACCACCTTGAACGATATCTGGGCCAAGCCGATCGAAGAGGCGCAGCTGGACGACTATATCGACCGCGAACGCGAACAGGGCGAAAAATTCAACGCCACCGTTTCAGGGCGTGCCACGGACGCTCAGGCGCGTTACAATTTGACTAATTTGATGAATGGCAAGATTCCCGACCCGAAACAGTTGCTGGTATTTCAACGATTACTGACCAATTTGCAGCTCGACAGCGGCCTGGCGCAAGCGGTGCAAAAGATGATGGCCGATACCTCGGTGGCGGGCGCCGGGCCGGACCAGCCCAATGTCCCGCCGGGCGAGGGCAGCCAGTCCGGCGGTGGCGGCGGCAGCGCGCTGATCGGCCTGACGCAGGTCGAGGATTTGCTGGCGGTGCCGGGAATGACGCCGCAAGTGCTGGACAAGCTGCGCGACTTTGTCATCGTGCTGCCGGTACGCAGCAAGGTGAATGTGAATACCGCGCCGGCCGAAGTGCTGGCGGCGCTGGGCGATGTGTCGCTGTCGGAAGCGAATACGCTGGTGGTGGCGCGGCAGCGCACGCCGTTCATCAGCGCGGCTAATTTTACTAGCAACCTGGGCAAGCCTGCGAGCGTGGACGTGGATGTAAAAAGCGATTATTTTTTGGCCTCGATCCTGGTCAAGCTGGACCGGGCGGTGCTGAATGCGCAGGCGCTGATTCAGCGTACCCAGCAGCCGACGCGCACCACCAAAATGATCTGGATGCGCGAATACTAATACCTGAAAGCGAAACCCTTTGACAACTCTCTACCTGCGCCATCCGGCCAAAGCCAGTATCGACAACGTCGCGCTGTGCCAGTTCGCGCTGGCCGGCGACGGCGGCAACCTGCTGCAACAGGGCGCGGCCGCGCTGGGCAGCCTGGGCGAATTGATCGCCGGCGCGCGCCGCGTGGTGCTGCTGCTGGCGGCCGCCGACGTGACCCTGTTGCGTTTGAAAACCCCGCCGCTGTCGGGCGCGCGCCTGAAGGCGGCACTGCCCGGGCTGGTCGAAGAACACATCCTCGGCGAGCCGGGCGATTGCGTGCTGGCCGCCACGCTGCCCGATGCCGAGGGTTTGCGCACGGTGGCGGTGGTGCAGCGGGCCTGGCTGGACGTGCTGGTGAAAGCGTTGCTGGCGCAGGGCGCCCATGCCATCAGCGTGCTGCCGGCGCAGTTATGCGTGCCGCTGCCGGTCGGTGGTCTGGCCGCGGTGTTGCAATTGAGCAACAGCGGACTCGACCTGACGCTGCGCCTGACGCCGTCCGAAGGATTGGGCCTGAGCTTGCCGGCCCAGCCGCAGGCGGCGCTGCAAGTATTGCGCGGCATGGCCGGCGACGCGCCGCTGACGGTGTATGTGCCGGCCGCGCAGGCCGCCGAGTACCAGCAGCTGGCGCTGGAGGTGAGCGGCGTGACGGTCGACAGCGACCATTGGGCGCACTGGATTGCCGCCTCGAAGACGGCCGGGCCGGACCTGTTTGCCGCGCTGGGATCGGCCGGCGCGCCGTCCCGTACCTGGCAGACATGGCGCTGGCCGTTGCGCCTCGCCGTGCTGCTGGCCATCGTCAATATCGCCGGGTTGAATATCGAATGGTCGCGGCTGAAGCGCGACGCCGCCACCGTCAAGACCTCGATGACGCAAATCTTCAAGGCGGCCTATCCGAACGAAACCCCGCTGTATCCGGCCGAGCAGATGCGCCGCAATATCGCCGCCGCGCGCCTGCTCAGCGGGCAAGTCGGGGCCGACGAATTCACCAGCATCAGCGCGGCGCTGGGCGAAGCGCTGGGCAGCCTGGCCAATCGCGGCGTGATCGCCAGCCTGGAATACCGCGACCATGCCCTGACCGTCAAGCTGAAGCCGGACATGGTCGACGCCGGCGCGCTGGCGCAAGCCAGGTCGCTGCTGGCCGAGCGCAAGCTGGCCTTGAAAGAAACCGGGCCGGGGGTGTGGCAGATCCGCGCCGCCAGCCCGAATAGCGGAGCTCAATCATGAAACAATCGTCACAGGCGCTGGCTGGCTACAAGCTGGCCGCGCTCACTTTCTGGTCCGAACGCAGCGAGCAGGAACGCAAGCTGCTGAAGATCTGCGCGCTGGCGCTGGGATTGGCGCTGGTGTATGCGGTGCTGCTGGCGCCGGCGCTGGACGGCCGTGCCAAGCTGCAAAAGGAATTGCCGCTGATGCGCCAGGACGCCGCCGATTTGCAGGCGCTGGCGAAGCAGGCCGATGAGCTGAAACGCCAGGCGCCGCTGCAAGTGCCGGCCATGAGCCGCGACGCGCTGGCGCAATCGCTGGCGTCGCGCGGCCTGAGCGCGCAATCGCTGTCGCTGAGCGGCGAATACGCCAAGGTGCAAATGAACGGCGTGGCGTTTTCCGGCCTGGTGGCCTGGCTCGACGCGCTGCGCCGCGAAAACCGCATCGTGGTGCGCGAAGCGGTGATCAGCGCGCAAGCCAAGGAAGGCATCGTCGACGCGGCGCTGACCTTGCACCAGAGCGCGGACGCGGTCAAATGAGGCGCGCCGTATTGTGGTTGCTGGCGATCGCCGCCAGCGTGGCGCTGACGCTGCTGGTGTTCTTTCCGGCCAGCTGGGTCGCGGCGATGGTCGAACAGCAGACCGGCGGCCGTTTGACGCTGGGCGATGCGCAAGGTACGCTGTGGCGCGGTTCCGCCTTTGTCGGCGGCGCGGCCACCAGCAGCGGCGCCGTGACGCCATTGCTGCCGGGCCGTTTTACGTGGCGCATCTCGCCGCTGGTGCTGGTCGGATCGGTCGACCTGCAGCTGGAAAACCCGGAAGCCTTGTCGCAGGTCGTCAATTTGCGCGGTTCCTGGTCGCAGTGGCAAGTCAGTCCGGCCGCCTTGCTGCTGCCGGCCGAAGGGCTGGCCGGGCTGGGCGCGCCGCTGAACACCATCGCGCCCAGCGGCGCGATGCGGCTGTCGTGGACCACGCTGGAACTGGCGCTGGCCGAACGGCAGTTCTCCGCCAACGGCAGGACCACGCTGGAAATGGAAGACATGGCTTCGCGCCTGTCGCCGATCCGTCCGCTGGGCAGCTACGAACTGGCGTTCGATTGGGCTGGCCAGCAGGCGACGCTGAATTTGCGCTCCGTCAAAGGACCGCTTTTGCTGGACGGGAAAGGCGCGCTGAACCACGGCCGCCTGCAGTTTTCCGGCCAGGCGCAGGCAGCAGCAGGATATGAAGAGACCTTGGCGAGTTTGTTGAATTTGCTGGGACAGCGCCGTAACGATAGCGACAAAAACATTATCGCCCTTGAGTTCAGACAATGAAAAAATCATCCGTGAGCACACCTAAATTTCCTGCATTCTCCTCGTTCGCACTGCGCCGCCTGAGCGCCGCCGCGTTGCTGTGCTGCGCCGTGGCCGGCGCTCCCGCCGTCAGCTGGGCCGCGCCCGGCGATGAAGCCGCGCTCAATTTCGTCGGCGCCGACATCGAATCGGTGATCAAGGCGGTCGGCCATTACACCAACATCAATTTTGTGATCGACCCGCGGGTCAAGGGCACCATCACGCTGGTCTCCGAAAAATCGATCACCAAGACCCAGGCGTTCGGCTTGCTGGCGTCGGCGTTGCGGCTGCAAGGCTTTGCGGTGGTCAGCGGCGACGGCTACGCCAAGGTGGTGCCGGAAGCCGAAGCCAAGCTGCAATCGGTGCCGACCCAGGTCGGCGGCGGCGCCAGCACGGTCAAGGGCGACCAGATCGCCTCGCAAGTGTTTTACCTGAACTATGAATCGTCGGCCAACCTGGTGACGGCGCTGCGCCCATTGATTTCGCCGAACAACACCATCAACGCCAACCCGGGCAACAATTCGCTGGTGATCACCGATTACGCCGACAACCTGAAACGGCTCGGCAAGATCATCGCCGCGCTCGATACGCCGGCCACCAGCGACCTGGACGTGATCCCGGTGCGCTACGCGATCGCTTCCGACCTGGCCACCATGGTCAACAAATTGATGGAGCCGTCGGTCGGCGCCGACACATCCGGCAAGGTCTCGGTGCTGGCCGATCCGCGCACCAATTCGCTGGTGCTGCGCGCGCCGTCGCTGGCGCGCGCCAACCTGGCCAAGTCGCTGATCGCCAAGCTCGACCAGCCTACCGCGCAACTCGGCAACGTGCACGTGGTGTACCTGAAAAACGCCGACGCCACCAAGCTGGCGCAAACCCTGCGCGCGGTGGTCGCGTCGGACGGTTCGGCCAACAACACCCAGCAAGGTGGCGCCAACAGCGGCAACACGGTCAATAACGCCAACAACAACAGCGGCAGCGGCGGCTCGTTCGGCAGTAGCCAGAGTTCTGCCGGCGGCGGCACCGGCAATGGCGGCGGCAATAATGCGGCGCTGACCAGCGGCCCGCAGCAACTGTCGTCCGGCGGCGCGGCCGGCTTCATCCAGGCCGACGCGTCGACCAACACGCTGATCCTGACCTGTCCGGAAGCGGTGTACCGCAACCTGCGCGCGGTGATCGACCAGCTCGACGTGCGCCGGGCCCAGGTCTACATCGAAGCGCTGATCGTCGAAGTGACGTCGGACAAGGCGTCCGAATTCGGCGTGCAGTGGCTCGGCCTGACCGGCGACAACAAGAGCAATTACCGGATCGGCGGCGCCCAGACCTTCACTTCCGCCGGCCCGAACAATCTGCTGACGCTGGCGGCGGGCAACGCCACCACGCTTGGCAGCAAGCTGCCGGGCAGCGGCCTGAATATCGGCATCTTCAAGCAGATCAACGGCGCGCTGGGGCTGGGCGCGCTGGTGCATGCGCTGGAATCGGACAACAACACCAACATCCTGTCGACGCCGAACATGATCACGCTCGACAATGAGCTGGCCACCATCCGGGTCGGCCAGAACGTGCCGATCCTGACCGGCCAGTTTACTAACTCATCCGGCAACAACCAGAATCCATTCCAGACCATCGACCGCAAGGACGTCGGCCTGACGCTGAAGGTGCGGCCGCAGATTTCGGAAGGCGGCACCATCAAGCTGGCGATTTACCACGAAACCTCCAGCGTCGACCAGGGCACCCTGACCAACCAGGCCGGCATCACCATCAATAGCCGGGTGATCGAAAACAATGTGGTCGCCGACGACGGCCAGATCATCGTGCTGGGCGGCCTGATCGAGGACGCCACCGGCGACGGCGCCGAAAAAGTGCGCGGCCTGGGCGACATTCCGGTATTGGGCAACCTGTTCAAATACCAGACCCGCACGCGCAAGAAGACCAACCTGATGATCTTCCTGCGCCCGGTGGTGGTGCGCAGCAAGGAGCAAAGCACCAGCCTGGCGACCGACCGCTACGACTACATGCGCGACGCCGAAACCAGCGCCGTGCCGCAGGACGGCAACCTGATGCTGAGAAATCTCGGCGCGCCGCTGTTGCCGTCGCTGCAAAATGGCCAGCCGGTCGGCGGCAGCATGGTGGTCCATCCGGTGCCGCCGGCGCCGCCGCGCGCGCCGGACACGCCGGAAAACGCCGCCACGCCGGCGAGCAAGTGAGCGCACGGCGATGAGTAACCTCTTACCCTACGCCTTCGCGCGCGATTTCTCGCTGCTGGCCAGGCATAGCGACCAGGTCGAGAACACCGTCGAAGTGCTGGTCGCGGCAAGCACCGCGCCGGCCGCGATCGCCGAAGTGTCGCGCCGTTTCGGCCGCATCCAGCTGACCGTGATGGCGCGCCCGGAACTGGACGCGGCGATCGCCGCGGCCTATGCGGGCGGCGGCGGCGACGCGTCGCAGATGGCCGACGAATTCGACGCCGACCTGGACTTGACCAAGCTGCTGCAGGACGTGCCGGCGATCGAGGACTTGCTGGAATCGTCGGACGACGCGCCGGTGATCCGCATGATCAACGCGCTGCTGACCCAGGCGCTGCGCGAAGGCGCGTCCGACATCCATATCGAACCGTTCGAGCAGACTTCGGTGGTGCGCTTCCGCATCGACGGCAGCCTGCGCGACGTGGTCCGTCCGAGGAAGGCGATCCACGGTTCGCTGATCTCGCGCATCAAGATCATGGCCCAGCTCGACATCGCCGAAAAGCGCTTGCCGCAGGACGGCCGCATCACGCTGCGGGTCGGCGGCAAGCCGGTCGACGTGCGCGTCTCGACGCTGCCGACCGGCCATGGCGAACGGGCGGTACTGCGCCTGCTCGACAAGGAAGCCGGCCGGCTCGACTTGCAGCACCTCGGCATGAGCGGCGACATGCTGCCGCAGTTCGATGCGCTGATCAAGCAGCCGCACGGCATCGTGCTGGTCACCGGGCCGACCGGTTCCGGCAAGACCACCACGCTGTACGCCGCGCTGTCGCTGCTGAACGCCACCACCACCAATATCCTGACGGTGGAAGACCCGATCGAGTACGACCTGGTCGGCGTTGGCCAGACCCAGGTCAACCAGCGCATCGACATGACCTTCGCCAAGGCGCTGCGGGCGATCCTGCGGCAAGACCCGGACGTGATCATGATCGGCGAGATCCGCGACCTGGAAACCGCGCAGATCGCGGTGCAGGCGTCGCTGACCGGCCATCTGGTGCTGGCCACGCTGCATACCAACGACGCCTCGGCCGCCGTGACGCGGCTGCTCGACATGGGCATCGAACCGTTCCTGCTGTCGTCGTCGCTGCTGGGGGTGCTGGCGCAGCGCCTGGTGCGCAAGCTGTGCGGCTCGTGCAAGACCTTCGACGGCCAGCACTGGAAGGCGGTCGGCTGCGAGCATTGCGGCCATACCGGCTACCAGGGCCGGGTCGGCGTCTATGAACTGCTGCAAACCACCGACCAGATCCGCGCCCAGATCCATAACCGCGCGTCGGAAGCGGAAGTGCGCGAAGCGGCGCAGCGCGGCGGCATGCTGACCATGCGCGAAGACGGCGAACGCTGGCTGCGCGAAGGCGTCACCACGCCGGCCGAGCTGCTGCGCGTGACCAAAGACTAGGAACAGCCAGCCCATGCCCGCATTTCGTTATGAAGCCGTAGACGCCCTCGGCGCCAGCAAGAAAGGCGTGCTGAACGCCGATAGCGCGCGTTCGGCACGCGCCGAGTTGCGCCAGCAAGGCCTGGTGCCGCTGACGGTGGACGCCATCGCGGCCCAGGTCGACGCCGCCGGCGTGGCCAGGAGCCGCGGTTTCGGCGAACGCCTGAGCAATACCGAGCTGGCGCTGTTTACGCGCCAGCTGGCCAGCCTGCTGGAAGCGGGCCTGCCGCTGGAACAGGCGTTCTCGGCATTGCTGGAACAGGCCGAACGGCCGTACTTGCGCGACCTGATCGCGTCGATCCGCTCGGAAGTGATCGGCGGCGCGGCGTTTTCCGACGTGCTGGCGCGCCATCCGCGCGACTTCGCCGAGATTTATCGCGCGCTGGTCGCGTCCGGCGAGCAGATCGGCCATCTGTCGCGCGTGCTGTCGCGGCTGGCCGACTATATCGAGCGGCGCAACGCGCTGGTGCAAAAGGTCAAGCTGGCGTTTACCTATCCGGCCATCGTCACGGTGGTGGCGTTTTCGATCGTGATCTTCCTGCTGACCTACGTGGTGCCGCAAATCGTCTCGGTATTCGCCAATACCAAGCAAAAGCTGCCGCTGCTGACGGTGATCATGCTGGCGCTGTCGGACTTCGTGCGCCAGTACGGCATCGTGGTCGGCGTCTTGCTGGCCGGCGCCTGGTACTTGTGGCGCAAGGCCTTGCAGCAGCCGGCGCTGAAGCGGCGCTGGCATACCTGGCTGCTGACGGCGCCGATGTTCGGCAAGTTCGAGCGCAGCCTGAACACCGCGCGTTTCGCCAGCACGCTGGCGATCACCACCGGTTCCGGCGTGCCGATCCTGCGCGCGCTGGAAACCAGCCGCGACACGCTGACCAACGTGGCGATGCAGGAGCTGGTCGAAGAGGCCAGCAACAATGTGCGCGAAGGCGTCAGCCTGGCGCGCGCGCTGTCGGCGCAAAAGCACTTTCCGCCGATGCTGATCCATATGATACGGGCCGGTGAAATCACCGGCGAATTGCCGGCCATGCTGGAACGCGCGGCCAGCGCCCAGGAGCAGGACCTGGAGCGGCGCACGCTGACCATCGCCGGCTTGCTGGAGCCGGTGCTGATCCTGGCGATGGGCGTGGTGGTCTTGCTGATCGTGCTGGCGGTGCTGATGCCTATCATTGAAATCAACCAGCTGGTGCGCTAACTGCTGCAATACATAATGCGGTAACTAAGGAATCCGATGAAGCGTTTGTCCCTGTTAGTCAATCTTGTCAGTTTTATCGTCGTCGTGGCGCTGTCCGCGTCGCTGGCCTATTGGGCCATGCAATTGTTCAAGCTGCCGCAACGGCCGATCAGCGCCGCGCCCGAACATGTCAAGCCGGACGCGGCGATGGACGCCGCCGGCGGCCTGTTCGGCGGCCGCATCGCGGTGGCCGCCGCCAGCAATTACCAGTTGAAGGGCGTGGTAGCGTCCGGCAGTGGCCGCGGCAGCGTGGCGATCCTGGCGGCCGACGGCCAGCCGGCCAAGGCTTTCCCGGCCGGCGCCGAAGTCTCGCCGGGCGTGACGGTCAAGGAAGTGCAGCCGCTGTTCGTGCTGCTGTCGGAAAACGGCGTGTCCAAGCGCGTCGAACTGGCGCAGGAAGACAAGAGCGCGGCCGGCGTCACGCCGGGACAGCCGGTCGTGACGCCGCAGGTGTCGCCGCCGCCACCGCCGCCGCCGGCAACACCGCAGCCGCAGCCGCAGCCGAGCGGCGTGCAAATGCCGGCGGCCGGCCGCGTCAACGTGGTGCCGGCGCCGGGCATGCCGTCCATTTGAACTGATACGCCGCCGCCAGCAGGGAGTCGCCATGATGTCATTTCGCGCCTGCGCGGCGCGTGGGTTTTTTGCGCTGGCCTTTTTGCGGGCTGGCGCCGCGCTGGCCCAGGATGCCGTGCCGGCGTTATCTGCGGCGGCAGCGGCGCCGGCGGCCCGGCCGCGCATCGCGCTGGTCCTGTCGGGCGGCGGCGCGCGCGGTTTTGCCCATATCGGCGTGCTGAAGGTGTTGCGCGACATGCATGTCCCGGTCGACATGGTGGTCGGCACCAGCATGGGCGGGGTGGTCGGCGGCGCGTACGCGGCCGGCGCCTCGGTCGATGAACTGGAGCAGATGGCGCGCGACACCAACTGGGACCGCGTGATCGCCGACCGGCCGGCGCGCGACGACCTGGCCTTCCGCCGCCGCGAAGAGGATTTGCTGCTGCCGTCGCGGATCGAATTCGGCGTCAGCCGCAACGGCGTGTCGCTGCCGCCGGCCGCGGCCGGCAACGCGGCGCTGGAAATGGCGCTGAACCGGCTGCTGCCGCCAGGCACGCGCGACCGGCCGCTCAACAAATTGCCGCTGCCGTTCCGTTCGGTGGCTTCCGACCTGGTCAACGGTGACCTGGTGGAACTGGCCGATACGCCGCTGTTCCTGTCGATGCGGGCGTCGCTGGCGGTGCCGGGCGTGTTTGCGCCGGTGCGCATCAACCAGCGGCTGGTGGTCGATGGCGGCCTGGTGCGCAACCTGCCGGTCGACATGGCGCGCGCGATGGGCGCCGACATTGTCATCGCGGTCAACGTCGGCACGCCGCTGGCGCCGGAAAAGGAACTCGGCAGCGCGATCGGCGTGGCGCAGCAGATGCTGCAAATCCTGACCGAACAGAACGTGCAGCGCTCGATCCGCGAATTGCGGCCGCAAGACATCCTGGTCGCGCCGAACCTGGACGGCGTCAGCTTCCTCGATTTCGGGAATTACGCCAAGGCGATGCGCGCCGGTGTACAGGCGGCCAGCGCGCTGGCCGCCCGGCTGGCGCCGCTGGCGCTGCCGGATGCGCAATATGCGGCGCTGGAACAGATCCGGCTGGCGTCGCCGGCGCTGCTCGACGTGGCGCTGCCGCTGGCGCGGCTGGACGTGGAAAGCGACGGCGAGATCAATCCGCAGGCGCTGCGCAGGCAATCCGGCCTGACCGAAGGGCTGGCCGTCAACCGCGAAGACGTGGTCAAGGCGGCCGCCAGGCTGTATGGCCGCGGCGACGTGGCGCGGGTGGAAACCGAAGTGAGCGACGCCGGCGACCAGCGCTCGGTCGTCATCAAGGCCACTGAAGCGCCATGGGCCAGCAACCGCTTGCGGGTCGGCCTGGAACTGGCCAGCGACTTCAAGGACAACAACAGCTTTGCGCTGAAACTGATGCACGTGCGTTCGTCGCTGAACGACTGGGGCGGCGAGTTGCGCAGTATCGCGCAGGTCGGCACCGAGCGCAATTTCGGCGTGCAATGGTTCCAGCCGCTGGGCGCCGGCAGCCCGTGGTACCTGGCGCCGTCGATACAATACGCATCCACCGCGCAAGACATCTTCGACAAGGGCGCGCGTTCTTCACGCGCCGCCGTCAGCCAGCAGGGCGGCAGCCTGGTGCTGGGCCGCGAGCTCGGCAACTGGGGCGACATCCAGTTTGGTGCGGCGCGCTGGGAATACAATAGCCATGTCGAGATTCCGGCCCAGCCGGGCGTGCCCGAAGTGCGCCAGCTGAGCACCAACCAGTTCGTGCGCTACCGGGTCGATACGCTTGACTCGCCCGGCTTGCCGACGCGCGGCTTTTTGCTCGATACCAGCTGGGTGCGCACGCTGTCGGGCGTCAGCGAGCAGACCGCGCTGGCCAACACCGCGCTGTCGGTGACGGCGATGGGGGCGTTTCATACCGATAACTGGGCCGGCCATGTATATGGCGAATGGGCGCGCGCGCAGAGCGGCCAGGCGCCGCTGACGCTGGGCGGCTTTTTGCGGCTGTCCGGCACGCCGGCCGATTCCATCAGCGGGCGCAGCATCGCGCTGGCGCGGCTGGTGATGGCGCGCCGCATCGGCGCCTTGCCGAGCACGCTGGGCGGCGCGGTGCGGGTCGGCTTTTCGCTGGAGACCGGCGGCGGTTTCGACCAGAGCGAGCCGTGGCGGCGCAGCGTGTTCACCCAGGCCGGCAGCGCCTTTGTCGCGGTCGATACGCGTTTTGGCCCGGTGTATTTCGGCGCCGGCTCCAGCAAGGGCGTGCCCGGCACGCTTTATTTATTCCTCGGCCCGGTATGGAGATGAGGTTGGCCCTGGGCTGGCGGCGGCTGGCGGCGCAAGGCCGTGAAGGCGGCGAATTCCCATGAGCGGAACCCCAGCATCAGCGTAAAACCGTCGCGCTCGGCCGGCATCAGGCGGCGGTCGCCCTGGTGCAGCCGGGCCAGTTCTTCGGCCAGCTGGCGGATTTTCTGCACCAGCTCTTGCGCGCTGGGCAGGCACAGCCGGGCCGGGATGCACATCAGCGTTTCGCCGGGGCCGTCGAAATGGCCGCTGAAATAATCGGCCACCACGTGATCGCGGAAATACTGCTGCACCGGCCCGTCCGCCAGCCAGTGGAAGGTATTCGACACGCGCAGGCTGTAACGGTTCAGCGGCTTCAATTCGATCAGGCCGAGCCGGTCCAGTTCGGCCAGGCAGCCGATGCATTCGGCTTCGGTCAGGCTGTAGGTTTCCAGCACCTGCTCCAGGTTCCAGTGGCCGAGGCAGCAAATCGCCATCAGCAGCAGGCGCGGATTGGCCAGCAGCGACTTTTCCTGCACCAGCGTCAGCGTATCGGCGTGCGGCGTGACGTCGGCCGCGCCGCGCAGCACGTCTTCCATCGCGATGCCGCCCGCCTTGCAAATCTGCGCCAGCCGCGACAGCGACATGTCTTTTTGTCCGAACATGCGCTTGATGCTCGATTCGCTCATGCCGATCCGTTCGGCCAGCGTTTTATAGGTGACGCCGGCGGCGCGCAATTCGGTGCGCAGCACGCGCACGATCAGTTCCGGTGAGCTCAAGGCCTATCCTGTTTAGTATCGAATAATGATGCTAAATGTAGCCTGATACGGCACTCCGCACAAGTGGATAGTACTTTGGAAGAGAGTTTGCGACACTGTGGACTAGACGCGCCGCGCGCCCGACAGTTTTTGATGACAGGGCAGTCGCAACTCCGCAATCCAGCCACCGCCCTGCATGCCAGTGGCCTGATCGCGGGCGCCCGCCGGGGCGTCCGCAGGCGGCCGGCACTTCAATCCTCGGGATTGCCCTTCAGCGGCAGTTTGGCCAGCGCCCGTTTTTCAGCCTGGCGCCGGGCCGACACCGGTTTGGCATGCGGCCCGGCCGAGCGCTGTTTTGCCGCGGCGGCAACCGGGTTGCGCGGCTTTTGCGAGGGTTCTACGCGAAATTGCATCTTTTGCCGCGTCGCCAATGCCTTGTTCGCCATCAGTTTCTCTCCCCCAGGCCATGCTTACAGCACGTAGCGCGACAGGTCTTCGTTGACCGACAACGCTTCCAGGCGGGTGTTGACGTAGGCCGCGTCGATGGTCAGCACGCTGCCGTTGCTTTCGCTGGCGCTGAAGGAGATTTCTTCCAGCAGCTTTTCCATCACCGTGTACAGGCGGCGCGCGCCGATATTCTCGGTGCGCTCGTTGACCGAGAACGCGATTTCGGCCAACCGCGTGATGCCTTCCGGCGCAAATGCCAGCGTCACGTTTTCGGTCGCCAGCAACGCTTCGTATTGCATCGTCAGGCACGCGTCGGTGCTGGTCAAAATGCGCTCGAAATCGGCGATCGACAGCGATTCCAGTTCGACCCGGATCGGGAAGCGGCCTTGCAGTTCCGGGATCAGGTCCGACGGCTTGGCCAGGTGGAAGGCGCCGGACGCGATGAACAGGATATGGTCGGTGCGTATCATGCCGTACTTGGTGTTGACGGTGGTGCCTTCGACCAGCGGCAGCAGGTCGCGCTGCACGCCGGCGCGCGACACGTCGGCGCCGCCGGATTCGGAACGCGAGGCGATCTTGTCGATCTCGTCGAGGAACACGATGCCGTTCTGTTCGACGTTCTGGATCGCCTTCTGTTTCAGCTCGTCTTCGTTGAGCAGCTTGGCCGCTTCTTCCTCGACCAGCAGTTTCAGCGCTTCCCTGATCTTGACCTTGCGCGCCTTCTTGCGCGCGCCGGCCGCGCCGGAAAACATGCTCTTGATTTGCTCCGTCATTTCTTCCATGCCGGGCGGGGCCATGATTTCCATTTGCGGACCGGCCTCGGCCAGTTCGATCTCGATTTCCTTGTCGTCCAGCTCGCCCTGCCGCAGCCGCTTGCGGAAGGTCTGGCGGGTGCTGTCGGCCGGCTGTTCGGCCGCGCTGGTGGTGGTCGCGAAACCGAAGTCGCGCGCCGGCGGCACCAGGATGTCGATGACGCGGTCTTCGGCCGCGTCTTCGGCGCGCAGCCGCACTTTTTTCATTTCGGCCGAGCGGGTTTGCTTGATGCCGATATCGATCAGGTCGCGGATGATGGTGTCCACATCGCGCCCGACATAACCGACTTCGGTGAACTTGGTCGCTTCGATCTTGATGAAGGGCGCGTCGGCCAGCTTGGCCAGGCGGCGCGCGATCTCGGTCTTGCCGACCCCGGTCGGACCGATCATCAGGATGTTTTTCGGCGTGATTTCGTGGCGCAGCGGTTCGTCCACCTGTTGCCGGCGCCAGCGGTTGCGCAAGGCGATGGCGACGGCGCGCTTGGCGCGGCCCTGTCCCACCACATGCTTGTCGAGTTCGGCGACGATTTCCAGCGGAGTCATGTTCATGATCATATTCTTGCCTGTTGTATGCGTATGCGGATTCAATCCAGCGTTTCGATGATGTGCGACATATTGGTATAGATGCACAATTCGGCGGCGATGGTCAGCGATTTCTTGACGACTTCGGCCGGCGACAAATCGGTGTTTTCCTGCAGCGCCTTGGCGGCGGACTGGGCGTAGCTGCCGCCCGAGCCGATCGCGCCGATGCCGTCTTCCGGTTCCAGCACGTCGCCATTGCCGGTGATCACCAGCGTCGATTCGCTGTCGGCCACCAGCAGCATCGCTTCGAGGCGGCGCAAGACGCGGTCGGTGCGCCAATCCTTGGCCAGCTCCACCGAGGCGCGCAACAGATTGCCCTGGTGTTTTTCCAGCTTGCCTTCGAAGCGGTCCAGCAAGGTGAAGGCGTCGGCGGTGCCGCCGGCGAAACCGACCAGTACCTTGCCCTGGTACAGTTTGCGCACTTTGCGGGCCGTGCCCTTCATGACGATATTGCCCAGGGTGACCTGGCCATCGCCGCCGAGGGCGACTTGTTTGCCGCGACGCACGCACAGGATGGTGGTACCGTGAAATTGTTCCATATTGACCTCAAAAGATTCATGCGAAAGCGCCGCATGCTTCAAAAATGGGGATGGAACAAGCAATTGCAAGCGCCGTTGCCATCTGTTGCATTGGCTACAGTCTAGGATAGGAGTAGATTCTTGCCGGGAATTTTGCAAGCGGCGAAAAAAAAGCATGCGTTTGCAAGACGCATGCTTTCACATCGCTGCCGCCAGTGGCGGCATGGTTACCGAGGGCGATTAATCGCCGTACAGTTTTTGTTTCAGTTCGCGCCGTTGCTGGGCTTCCAGCGACAGCGTGGCGGTCGGACGGGCGATCAGGCGCGGGATGCCGATCGGTTCGCCGGTTTCTTCGCACCAGCCGTAGTCGCCGGCGTCGATGCTGGCGATCGATTGCTGTACTTTTTTCAACAATTTACGCTCGCGGTCGCGGGTGCGCAATTCCAGCGCGTGTTCTTCTTCGATGGTGGCGCGGTCCGCCGGGTCCGGCACCAGCACGGTTTCGCGCAAGTGTTCGGTGGTTTCGCCGGCATTTTTCAACAAGTCTTTTTCAAGCTGCTGCAAGCGCGCCTTGAAAAATGCCAACTGCGCCGGGTTCATATAGTCGTTCTCGCCCATCTGACGGATTTCGTCTTCGGAAATGAGCGGGACTTCTGTGTTAACGGCGGGGGTCGATTTATTAGTTTTGGTCATGACTTCGCTTACCTTCGATACGACAGAGTTTTCAAATTGATCAGCTGTGCGGCACTGGGCCGTCAACTGCACCGGTATCCGCTTTGGCGCTTTTCAGCTTGCCGGATGTTACTGCTTGCAACACTGGCGGGCATACAGCATGCCTTTGCCAGATTGGCAACTTTTCACTGCTATGCGCCGGTCTCGCCTGTTGCCTGACGTACTATCGACCTGCTGCCTGGTAATGGTTCGGTTTGGTCCGGTGCGCCGGGCATTGTGCCTGCGCTTGATGACGCGTTCACGACATGCGCCGTTTCTTTTGCCGATTTTGTCATGCTTTGTATCATATTGCCATCCCGATTTACCGGCCAGCCGATCAGGCGTGGCGCGCATGTCGCTGACGCAGCCGGGAATCGCTACCAGGCCATGTTACCACCGCCATGCAGCGCATCAGCGGCTTGCTTATCCTTGTCTTTCGCAAAACCCGGGTAGTTTATACCAGACATTGTTCTAGTCCGCTAATAAAAATGTCTTTAGGCAGATTTTTACCAATAAATACCATTTTGCTACCGCGCACTTCATCGTCGCCCCATTTGGCGCCGAGGTCGCTGCCCATCAACTGGTGCACGCCCTGGAACACCACCTTGCGCTCGGCGCCCTGCATCAGCAGCACGCCCTTGTAGCGCAGCATGCGCGGCCCGAATACCTGCACCAGGCCGCCGAGGAATTCATCGAGCTTGGCGCTGTCGAACGGCCGCGTGCTCTTGAACACGAAGGCCGCGATATCGTCGCTGTGATGGGCGTGATGATGGTCGTGGTGGTCGTGATCCTGGTGGCCGCAATCGCTGGCGCAGTCCGCGCCGTGCTCATGCCTGTGCCCGTGCTGATGATCGTGCGCGTGATCGTGCGCTTGGTCGTGATCATGCACATGGCCGGTTTCGGTGGCCAGGAAGTCCGGGTCCAGTTCCAGCTTTTCATTCAGGTTGAAACCGCGGATGTCGAGCACTTCAGCCAGCGGCGCGCGGCCGAAATCGACGCTGCCGATCGGCGCGCGCGGATTGATGCGCTTCAGGCGGCGGGTCAGGATGGCGACCTCGTCGCTGCTGACCAGGTCGGTTTTCGACAGCAGCAGCTTGTCGGCGAAACCGACCTGGCGCTGGGCTTCTTCATGTTCGTCGAGTTGCTGCATGGAATGACGGGCATCCACTACCGTGATGATAGCGTCCAGCATGTAGTGGCTGCCGACTGCTTCATCGACAAAGAAGGTTTGCGCCACCGGGCCGGGATTGGCCAGGCCGGTGGTTTCGATGACGATGCGGTCGAACGCCAGCTGGCCGGCGTCGCGCTTGCGCGCCAGCTCGGTCAGCGCGACGATCAAGTCGCCGCGCACGGTGCAGCAAATGCAGCCGTTATTCATTTCGACGATTTGTTCCTTGCTGTCCTGCACCAGGATTTCATTGTCGATATTTTCCTGGCCGAATTCATTTTCAATCACGGCAATACGCAAGCCATGGTCTTCCTGCAAGATGCGGTTGAGCAGGGTGGTCTTGCCGGCGCCGAGGAAGCCGGTCAGGATGGTGGTGGGTATCAGTGCCATGGATATGCCGTTGCTGTAAAAGGATGAAAGTGTGTCTGCCGGTCCTGCGAATCCGGACGATTATGCCGGATTTTCAGAAATCCTTGCAAACACGGTGCCAACGCTTGATGTGTATCAGTCTGGCGCTGCGCCTTTACGCTACTTGAGCTTGGCTCGCGGATGGGCCTTGTCATACACCTGCGCCAGGTGCTGGAAGTCGAGCGCGGTATATACCTGGGTCGAGGCAATACTGGAATGGCCCAGCATTTCCTGTACCGCGCGCAAGTCGCCCGACGATTGCAGCACATGCGAGGCGAACGAATGGCGCAGCACGTGCGGGTGGACGTTGACGGGCGTGCCAGCCTTCAGCGCATGGGTTTTCAGGCGCAGCTGGATCAGGCGCGGCGAGACCCGGCTGCCGCGATTGCTTAAAAACAAGGCCATGCTGCCGTCCTGCGCGGCCGGACGCACGGCGATCCACGCCTGCAGTGCCGCCAGCGCGGCCTTGCCGACCGGTACCTTGCGCATTTTGTTGCCCTTGCCGGTGACCGTGACTTCGGCGCCGGCCAGGTCGATCCAGCCCAGCGACGTGCCGCCGTCGGCGTTCTGGGTGTAATGCAAGTCCAGTCCGGCCAGTTCCGAGACTCGCAAGCCGCTCGAATACAGCAGTTCGAACATGGCCTGGTTGCACAGCTGGTCCGGCGGCGGCGCCGTGCCGGCGTGCGGCGGCGGCGTCATCAGGTGCACCGCATCGTCGACCGATAATGCCTTGGGGAGCGTCTTGGCCCGTTTCGGCGCGCGCATGCCGTCGACCGGATTGGCGGCCAGCGCCGTTTCGCCGCTGAGCCAGTCAAAAAATCCGCGCCAGCTCGACAGCTTGCGGGCGATCGAGCGGGGATCGAGGCCGCCGGCGTGCAGTTTCGACATGTAGCGGCGGATATCCTGGTGGCCCAGGTCGGTCCAGCCGCGCCGTTCGCTCAGCGCGGCTAATTCAAGCAGGTCGCGCCGGTAGGCGCTGACCGTGTGCGGCGAGAGCTTGCGCTGGACGGTCAGCTGGGCCAGGTAGGCGTCCAGCCATTCGCTGTTGCCACGCTTGCCGTGTCCGTCGCTCATGGCCGGCTGCCGAACCGGTTCAGGCCGGCGCGCGCAGCGACAGCAGCGCGGCGCTGGCGGTTTCGCCGATATGGACCAGGAAATCGGTCGCCATCTCGGACGTAAAGCGTTCCGCCTGCGGCGAACCGAGGATCAGCAAGCCGAACGCGGGGCCGCCCTTGCCCGGTACGCGCAAGGGCAGGATCGCGGTCGACAGCACTTTGCCGGCGTCATCGAGCCAGCGCACGGCTTCGAAATCGTGGTTGCTGCCGCAATAAGGTGCCAGCAAGCTGTTGGCGAACATCCTGGCGTCGCCCGAGACCTCCTGGGTGAACCACGCGCCGGCATATTGCTCGGCGGTTTGCCACAGGCGCACGGTCACTTGCGGCACGTCGAACGTGGTTTGCAAGCCATCGGCCAAGGTGCGCGGCAAGTCGGCGTCCTTGCCGGCCTGCAACAGGATCTGGTTCCACTTGTGAAATTTATTAGCGATGGCCAGGTTTTCATCGGCCAGCCGCGACAGGTTGGACATGCGCAATTCCAGCGCCTTGTATTTGTCGCGCATGACTTCCATTTGCCGTTCTTGCAGCGACACGGTGCGTCCGGTCAGCGGGCTGCTCAGTTTGACGTCGCCCAGCAGGCCGGCGTGCTCTTCAAAAAAGCCCGGGTGATCGGTCAGGTATTGTGCGACGGTGCTTGAATCCAGGGTGGCGGTCATTGATGGCTTCGGTCAGTAAAGGAATGAGCTTGCCGGCGGGCCGGCAACCGTAACGCCAATTCTAACCGAGTCGCGCCGCGCCGTGGCGCAAACGGATGTATCGCGGCGCGCGCGATGATTCAGCAAAGAAAAACGGCCATGGGTGACCATGGCCGCCGACTATGTATCGATCGGGCGATTCACAGGTTAGAAATTGTGGTGCACGCCGACCCCATAATAGGTGCGCGACGTGGCATCCTTGCGATTCGAAATGTCCGCGTACAGATAGGTGCGTTTCGACAGGTTGTAGTCATAACCGAGCGACGCCTGCTTGGTCTTGACCACGCCGTCCGGGGTTTTCTGGCCATAACCGGCGCGCACCTTGCCTGGGCCGACGTCATAGTTCAAGCCGAGCACCCAGGCCTTGGTTTTAGGATTGACCGGACGGGTATGGCCTTCGTCCTGGCGCTGATAGGTGGCGAACAGTTTCAAGTCCGGCACGGCGACCAGCGTTGCGCCTATCGACCACAGTTTTGATTCGACCGCATTGCGTTCGTACGCCAGCATGCCGGCGAACGGACCGTTGGTATAGGTGCCCGACAACGAATATGGGTTGACGCTGGCGGTCGCGTTCAGCGGATATTGCGGCGTGGCCGGGGTGCCGGTGCCGACCAGCGCGCCATTGTTGCCTTCCTTGCTGGCGATAGTGACGTTCAGCTGGAAGCCGGACAACACCGGGGTGTTATAAAACACCGCGTTTGAAAAACGGTTGCGCGAGTTGCCTGGAGCGCTCAAGGGATCGCTGGTGTAGCCGGCCACTTGCAAGTCGGTCTGGAAACCGGCCGGTGTCGGCATGCCGGACCAGGGTTCGAAGGCGGTGCTGGTTTCCTGGTAGGCGGTCAGGCCGCGTCCCAGGCGCACGGTGCCGAAGTCGCCTTGCAAGCCGACCCGGCTTTGGCCCTGGAACAGCGGCCGCGAGTTGACGCCCGAGGTGTTTTCGATGGTGCCGGTATCGGATTCGTAACGGATTTCCAGTTGGAACAATGCTTTCAAGCCGCTGCCCAGGTCTTCCACGCCTTTGAAACCCAATTTATTGTTGTCGCGTTTGGTAACGATGGTGGTGTTGCCGGTTGCTTTGGCGATACCCGCATCCACGGTACCGTAAATTTGCACAGACGACTGTGCATGCGCCATGCCGGCAAATGCACTGAACAATGCCAGGGCTAGCAATGATTTTTTCATTTCTTGTTCCTTATAAAGGTAAATCGCTCAAAGATCCATGGAGCAGCAGTGCTGTTTTTATCTGATGCTTTTATTCAGCGCTTGGATGAGCTGAACCATAAACGCTGATGGCGTCAAGATCGGCGGCTTGGTTGATTGTGCATGCCAAGATTGGTAAAAAACCAAATAATCCAAGCTTGTTGTTGTATTTTTGTAACGCGTCAATTTGACGAAAACATTTCCTTGCGGCAAGCTTTGTTTTCATACAGCCCTATGGCCCGTCATAGGGGAGAGCGGATATTTTTCAGTCTTTGAGCTAGCTCAACCTTCTGCTGCACTTATCTATCGCTGCGTCCGCTGCCAGCGCTACACTGACCAGTCAGGAAGCGCCGGAATTCCGCTTTCCACGGATTTATTTGTGCCTGTCAGCTTTGTTGTGATGCCTGAACGGGAATTGATATTGCATTCGGCAGTGCCTGGCTTATTCCTATATGAGCTTGCATACATGGGCATGCGCTGAATTAACATTAAGTAAATCAATGGCAAATCGTGAAGTGTTAGGAATGATTAAGGGCGCGCGCGCTGGCGACGGCGAATGTCAGCTGGTGCTGGGAAAGCTGTATTTATTTGGCCGCGCCGGATTACCGCAAAGCTTAGCCACCGCGCTGCATTGGCTGCAGCGCGCCGCGCTACAAAATAATTCCGAAGCGAAGTTATTAATCGGCGCCCACATACCCTATGAATTGGCGTACCCGGGCGCCGCCATGCTGATGCCGTTTTACCGGCATGCTTATCGCGCCGGCATCAGGCCGGCCGGCCTGGTGCTGGCGCAACTGGTGTTCGGCGACAGCGCTTGCGCAGCGGAGGCCGATGCCGCACTGCAGGCGGACGCGTTGCGGGCGCTCGAAGAGGCGGCCCGGGCCGGCTTGCCGGACGCCTTGTGGCTGCTGGCGCGGCATGGCGGCGCGGCGCCCGGCGTCGCCGCTTGCACTTTCTTGCCGGAGGGGCAGAGCTGGCTGACCCAGGCCGCCGACAGCGGCGTCGGCGCGGCTTTGCAGGAAGTGCTGGAACAGGCCTGGTCGGCTGGCGACCGGCCGGCCTTCCTGGCGCGCGCCTTGCCGATGGCGCGGCGGCTGCTGGAACGGCACGAAGCGGCCGGCCATGGCCGCAAACCTCCGCAGGCTGCGCTGGCGCTGCCGGACTTGCTGCTGTTGTCGCGCTGCGGCCAGGTATTGGGTCTGGGCGGAGCCGGCGCGGAGCAAGCCGAGGCGGTACGCTTTTTTGAACTGGCGGCGCGCGGCGGCGACCGCGCCGCGCAACTGGCGCTAGGGCTGTGGTTTGCCCGCATGGATGCGCAGGGCACCCGCTTGCAAGCCGGCTGCGGCGCCGTGGTCAACCGGGGCGTCAATTTCAAGCGCGCGATCCGCTGGCTGACCCAGGCCGGCGAGCAAGGGTTGGCCGATGCGTGGTTCGCCTTGTCGCGTATTTATATCAAGCCGGAATTTTCGCAGCGCAGCGTGCAGGAAGCGCAGTCTTGCCTGGAACGGGCGGCCGGCATGGGCCATAGCGCGGCGCAACTCGAATGCGGCATCCTGGCGTGGCGCAACCGGCGCGATGCCGAAAACAGCGATGTCCGCGCCGCGTACTGGTTGCTGAAAGCGGCCGCGCAGGGCAGTGTCGAAGCGGAACGCGCATTGCGCAAGATCGCGCCGCCGGCCACCGCGCCGTACTGGGGCCAGGCCATCGGACCGTTGGCGGCGCTGGAACTGGCGGGCCGCCAGCCTTTGCTGGCGGCGCGGCTGGAGCTGGGCCGGCGTTTCCAGCTGTCGCGCGCCGAAGCGTTGTTGCTGGATGTGCATGGCGCCGACCAGGGCCATTGCCTGGTGGTCGATATCCGCGCCAGCCATGGCCGCGGCAAGCGGCGCCTGGTGTTGCTGCGCACGGTACAGGAACGGCAGGCGCTGGACCGGCTGCTGCGGCTGTTCGACGGCGTCGATTGCAGCCTGGATGGACCGGAAGGCAATTATCGCCAGCGCCTGTACCGCTTGAAAACGTATTTGCTGGCCAGTCATCCGGCCGGCGCGGTGTTGCCGGAGCGTAGCTTGTTAGCGGCTTAAGAGCGCCTGACAAAATGTTCAGGGCAAGGCGATGCAACACCGCCATGGACGTTTTTCAGATGCTCTAGATTTCGATTTCGCCGTCGAAGACGGTGACCGCCGGACCGCTCATCAGCACCGGCTGGCCCACGCCGGCCCAGCTGATCGACAGCACGCCGCCGCGCGCGTTGACCTTCACCGGCGAGTCGAGCAGGCCGCGGCGGATGCCGGCCACGGCCGCCGCGCAGGCGCCGGTGCCGCACGCCAGCGTTTCGCCGGCGCCCCGTTCATACACGCGCAGCTTGATTTCGTTGCGACCGACGATTTGCATGTAGCCGGCATTGACCCGCTTCGGAAAGCGCGGATGATGTTCGATCAGCGGCCCGCTCTGCTGCAGCGGCTCGGTGTCGACATCGGCCACCACGTGCACCGCGTGCGGATTACCCATCGACACCACCGACACCAGCACCGAGGCCGCCGCGCCCGGCAACGCCAGGTCCAGCGGCCACACCGTGTCGGTGCCTTGGCGCACGCCGTCGAGACCGGACGCATCGAACGGCACCAAGGCCGGCTCCAGCACCGGCGCGCCCATGTCGACCGTGACCGACCCATCCGCTTCGAGGCGCGGCGTGATGATGCCGGCCATGGTTTCCACCGTGATGCTGGTTTTCGGCGACAAGCCTTTTTCACTGACGAACTTGACGAAGGCGCGCGCGCCATTGCCGCATTGCTCGACTTCGCCGCCATCGTTGTTGTAGATGCGGTAGCGGAAGTCGCAACCCGGCGTGCGCGGTTTTTCGACCACCAGGATCTGGTCGGCGCCGATGCCGAAACGGCGGTCGGCCAGCGCTTGCCATTGCCGCGCGCTGAACCCGATCTCCTGGTGGATCGCATCGATGACGATGAAGTCATTGCCGGCGCCGTGCATCTTGCTGAATTTCAGTTTCATATGGGGTCTATTCATTCTTGTCATACAACGAGGGCTGGCCTTCCGGGCGCGTCTTGAAGCGCTTGTGGGTCCAGAAATATTGCTCTGGAGTCAGGCGTACCTGCTCTTCGATGAATTGATTCATGCGCCGCGTCGCTGCGGTGATGTCCGGGCCGGGGTAATTGTCCCATGCCGGATAATATGTCACTTGCCAACCCTGATAATCGGGCAGGAAGGTGGCGATCACCGGCATCAGTTGCGCCTTGGCGGCGACCGCGATGCGGGCGGTGGCGGTCAGCGTGGCGGCGGGCATGCCAAAGAATGGCACGAATTCGGCGTCTTTTTCGCCAAAATCCATGTCTGGCAGCATGAAATACGGCAAGCCGTCGCGCAGCGCGCGCATGATGGGTTTGATGCCGTCTTGCCGGGTGAACAGTTTGACGGGGCGGAAGCGCGAACGGCCCTTGCGCAGCACCTGGTCGAAGACATCATTCTTTTGCTGCACATACATCGACGATGCGCTGATTTCCATCGCCGTGGCGACGCCGGCCACGTCCAGGCACACGAAATGCGGACACAGCAAGATGGTCGGCCCGGAGGCGATGGCGGCGCCGGGAAACGCCGGCACCACCTTGATCAGGCGCCGCAGCCGCGCTTCCGACGCCCACCACAGGATGCCGCGTTCCCACACGCTGCGCGAATAGGCCTGGAAATGCCGGCGCGCCAGTACCACCCGCTCGGCTTCCGACAATTCCGGCATGCACAGCCGCAAATTGGTCAGCGCGATGTGGCGCCGCGGTCCCATGACGATGAACAGCAGGCTGCCGACGGCCTTGCCGAAACGGCCCAGCAAGGGTAGCGGCAGCCAATGCAGCAGCCACATGATGCCTAGCAAGATCCTCATGCGTGCTCCCTGGCCGAGGCCGGGGCGTTGGCGGCGGCGTCCGGCGGCGGCGCGCCGCGCGGCACTTTATAGCGGTTGTAGCTCCAGAAATACTGGCTCGGGCAACGCGCGATCAATTGCTCCATGGCGGCATTGATGGTGCGCGCCTGGCTGGCCGAATCGCCTTCCAGCGACGCCTCGAACGGCACAAAATGCACCTTGTACCCTTTGCCACCGGGCAAGCGCTCGGCGTAGGTGACGATCACCTGGGCGTCGCCCATCAGGGCCAGCTTGGCCGGCAAGGTCATGGTATAGGCGCTGCGGCCGAAAAAGTCGGCCCACACGCCTTCGCCTTCTTGCGGCACCTGGTCGGGCAGCAAGCCGATCGGCTGGCCTTTTTTCAGGCATTTGGCGAAAATCCGCACGCCCGACATATTGGCCGGCGCCAGCGCCAGGTTTTCGCGCGCGCGGGCGCCTTCGATCAGCGGCTTCAGCGCCGCCTGGCGCGGCGGCCGGTACATCACCGTCAGCGCCGTGCGCAGCGCGATTTGCTGCGCGACGATTTCAAAACAGCCCAGGTGCGGCGTCAGGAACACGATGCCCTTGCCGCGCTCCAGCGCCTGTTGCACCAGTTCCCAGTTGTCCACCGTCGCATGGCGCGCCACGCGCCCGGGCGCCGCGCACCAGATAAACGGCAATTCCAGCACGCTCTTGCCGGATTCGGCGATGGCGGCCGACAAGTGTTGCGAAAACCCTGCACGGGCCATGTTGTCGCGCATGCGCCGCCGATAAGACGGCGACAGCAGATACACCAGCCATCCCAGCACTGCGCCTAGGGAGTGTAAAATCCATAAGGGAAACATGGATAAAAAACGAAAAATATGAACTAACATGTATCGGACCGGTTTTAATAAATGACCAAGAAATAAGTAAGAAATAAAGTGTTGCTTAGCCAAAATTTTTTAAGAAGCGTAAAATAACACGTATGCAGTATCCGCTGAGTTAATAGACAACTTGCGAAGCGGAATATAAATATCGCTAAAGCGTCGCAGGCGGACCCCTCTTTACTGCGACAGAACATTCACCAAAGCACAGTAAAAACAAGGAGCTTGCGATGTCTAACGACTATCTTTTCACTTCCGAATCCGTTTCTGAAGGCCATCCGGACAAAGTTGCCGACCAAATTTCGGACGCGATCCTGGACGCCATCCTGACCCAGGACCCCAAAGCGCGGGTTGCCGCTGAAACCTTGTGCAATACCGGCCTGGTGGTGTTGGCGGGTGAAATCACCACCCACGCCAACGTGGATTATATTCAAGTTGCGCGCGAAACCATCAAACGTATTGGCTACGACAATACCGACTTCGGTATCGACTACCGCGGTTGCGCCGTCCTGGTCGGTTACGACAAGCAATCGCCGGATATCGCCCAGGGCGTCGATGAAGGCGCGGGTATCGACCTGGACCAGGGCGCCGGCGACCAGGGCCTGATGTTTGGCTACGCCTGCGATGAAACGGCTGAATTGATGCCGGCCGCCATCCATTACGCGCACCGCCTGGTCGAGCGCCAGTCGCAATTGCGCAAGGATGGCCGTTTGCCGTGGCTGCGTCCGGACGCCAAATCGCAAGTCACCTTGCGCTACGTCGATGGCCGCCCGGTTGGCGTGCACACCGTCGTGCTGTCGACCCAGCATGCGCCGGAAATTTCGCACAAGCAAATCGAAGAGGCGGTGATTGAAGAAATCATCAAACCGATCTTGCCGCGCGAATGGCTGGCCGACACCAAATTCCTGGTCAACCCGACTGGCCGTTTTGTCATCGGCGGTCCGCAAGGCGATTGCGGCTTGACCGGCCGCAAGATCATCGTCGATACCTACGGCGGCGCGGCGCCGCACGGCGGCGGCGCGTTCTCGGGCAAGGACCCATCCAAGGTCGACCGTTCGGCGGCGTACGCGGCCCGTTACGTGGCGAAAAACATTGTCGCCGCCGGCCTGGCGCGCCAATGCCAGGTGCAGGTCAGCTACGCCATCGGCGTCGCCAAGCCGATCAACATCACTGTCTACACCGAAGGCACCGGCGTGATTCCCGATGCGCAAATCGCCGCGCTGGTGCAAGAGCATTTCGACTTGCGTCCGAAAGGCATCGTGCACATGCTGGACTTGCTGCGTCCGATCTACCAAAAAAGCGCTGCCTACGGCCATTTCGGCCGCGAAGAGCCGGAATTCACGTGGGAGCGTACCGACAAGGTCGCGCTGCTGCGCGATGCGGCCGGTTTGAAATAATCGCAGTCCCTGCAGCATGACGGACAAGACGCTCCCGGCCCGCCGCCGCGGGCGTCTTTTCTTATTCCGGTTGGCGATTGCCGCCGTGGATGGTAAGATACCAGACCCGAGGAGCGTTGCGACGAAGAACATTCGCCAGGCTCGGGCTATTCAGCAACCGCGCTCACGTTACTTTTTTCTCACTGAAAGGAGGGCGTGATGAACGCCGTACTCAAACCGCAACACGATTATTCCATCGCCGACATTACTTTGGCCGCCTGGGGCGACAAGGAAATCAAGATCGCCGAAACCGAAATGCCTGGCCTGATGGCGATCCGCGAAGAATTCGCCGCCGCCCAGCCATTGAAGGGCGCGCGCATCACCGGTTCGATCCACATGACGATCCAGACCGCCGTGCTGATCCAGACCCTGGAAGCGCTGGGCGCGCAAGTGCGCTGGGCGTCGTGCAATATCTACTCGACCCAGGACCACGCCGCCGCCGCGATCGCCGCCGCCGGCACCCCGGTCTTCGCCGTCAAGGGCGAAACCCTGGAAGATTACTGGGAATACACCCACCGCATCTTTGAATGGCCGGAAGCCGCTGGCGCGCCAGTGTATTCCAACATGATCCTCGACGATGGCGGCGACGCCACGCTGCTGCTGCACCTGGGCGTGCGCGCCGAGAGCGACGCGTCGGTGCTGGACAATCCGACTTCCGAAGAAGAAATCTGCCTGTACAACTCGATCAAGAAACGCCTGGCCACGCAACCGGGCTGGTACTCGAAGCGCTTGCCGGAAATCCTCGGCGTGACCGAAGAAACCACCACCGGCGTGCACCGTTTGTACCAGATGCATAAGGAGGGCAAGCTGGCTTTCCCTGCGATCAACGTCAACGATTCCGTCACCAAGTCGAAATTCGATAACCTGTACGGCTGCCGCGAATCGCTGGTCGACGGCATCAAGCGCGCCACCGACGTGATGATCGCCGGCAAAGTTGCCGTGATCGCCGGTTATGGCGACGTCGGCAAGGGTTCGGCCCAGGCCATGCGCGCACTGTCGGCGCAAGTATGGGTCACCGAAATCGATCCAATCTGCGCCCTGCAAGCCGCGATGGAAGGCTACCGCGTGGTGACCATGGATTATGCTTGCGAGCATGGCGACATTTTCGTCACCTGCACCGGCAATTACCACATCCTGACCCACGATCACCTGAGCCGCATGAAAGACCAGGCCATCGTGTGCAATATCGGCCACTTCGACAATGAAATCGATGTCGCGTCGCTCAAGCAATACGAGTGGGAAAACATCAAGCCGCAAGTCGATCATGTGATCTTCCCTAACGGCAAACGCATCATCTTGCTGGCCGAAGGCCGCCTGGTGAACCTGGGTTGCGGCACCGGCCATCCATCGTATGTGATGAGCTCGTCGTTCGCCAACCAGACCATCGCGCAAATCGAACTGTACGCCAACACAGCAAACTACCCGGTCGGGGTCTACACGCTGCCGAAACACCTGGATGAGAAAGTCGCTCGCTTGCAACTCAAAAAGTTGAATGCGCAGCTGACCGAACTGACCGCGGAACAAGCCGCCTACATCGGCGTGCAAACCGAAGGCCCGTACAAGCCAGACCATTACCGTTATTAATCCCCAATAACGATTGGGGCTAGCGTCCCCGAGGGCCGGCGTGCGCCGCCGGCCCGCTTCCTATTTTGACAGGCTCAAGAAATGCGATTGCTACTGACTTGGTTTATCAATGCGGCAGCCTTGTTTGCCGTCCCTTACCTGATGCATTCGGTGTCCATCACCAGCATCGGCGCCGCACTGGTCGCCGCTTTGCTGCTGGGCTTGGTCAATACCCTGATTCGTCCAGTCCTGATCTTGCTGACCTTGCCGGTGACCATGTTGTCGCTGGGTTTGTTTATTTTGATCGTCAATGGCTTCATGTTCTGGCTGGTGGCGCAAATGGTGCATGGTTTCCACGTCACCGGTTTTTGGGCGGCGGTCGGCGGCGCATTGCTCTACAGTGTGATTTCCTGGGCTTTGTCGACTTTACTTTTGAAAAAATCCGATGGACACCGCTAACTTCAGCATTGAGTTTTTTCCGCCGAAAACGCCGGAAGGCGCGGAAAAGCTGCGCGTGACGCGCCAACAGCTGTCCGCATTGCATCCGAAGTATTTTTCGGTGACCTTCGGCGCCGGCGGCACCACCCAGCAAGGCACGCTCGATACCGTGCGCGAAATCCAGGCGGCCGGCGAAGAAGCGGCGCCGCATCTGTCGTGCATCGGCGGCTCGCGCGAGTCGATCCGCAGCATCTTGCAGCAATTCAAGGCGGACGGCATCCAGCGCGTGGTCGCCTTGCGCGGCGACTTGCCGAGCGGTTACGGCGCGTCCGGCGAATTCCGCTATGCCAATGAACTGGTGGAATTCATCCGTGCCGAAACCGGCGACTGGTTCCACATCGAAGTGGCGGCCTATCCGGAAGTGCACCCGCAAGCCCGTTCGCCGCAAGACGACTTGCAAAATTTTGCGCGCAAGGTGCAAGCAGGCGCGAATGCGGCGATTACCCAGTATTTCTACAATGCCGATGCGTATTTCCAGTTTGTCGAGCAGACCCGCAAACTGGGCCTGGACGTGCCTGTCGTGGCCGGCATCATGCCGATCACCAACTACACCCAGTTGGTGCGTTTTTCGGATATGTGCGGCGCCGAAATCCCGCGCTGGGTGCGCTTGAAGCTGGCCAGTTTCGGCGACGACAGCGCCTCGATCAAGGCCTTCGGCCTCGACGTGGTGACGCAATTGTGCGAACGGCTGCTGGCCGGCGGCGCGCCTGGCTTGCATTTTTATAGCATGAACCAGGCGGGACCGACCAGCGCGCTGTGGCAGCGGCTGGCCGGGTAAAGTAGCCGCCCGCTATTGCTACAGCAAACCGCCCTCGGTAACGATGTCGTCGAGGGCGATATCGTGCACGCCGCCGGTAAATGCGGCGGCCAGGCAGGCATACGCGACGCCCAGTGTCCGCGGCCGCGGTCTCCGGGCCAGCGTGCGGTCGTAAAAGCCGCCGCCATAACCGAGCCGCAAGCGCTGTGCATTAAATCCCAGGCAAGGCACCAGTATCGCCGGCGGACAGGCTTGCAGCCGCAAGTCTTGCGGCACCGCCACGCCCATGCCATCCTTGACCATCGCTACGCCAGGCGTCCATTCGGAAAATGCCAGCGGCGCATGCTTTTCCAGCACTACCGGCAAATACAGGGTTACCCCGCGCGCCGCCAGCAGCGCATACAGCCCATGCAAGTCCGGCTCGCCATGCAGCGGCCAATACACCCCCAGCGCGCGGATGGCGTGCTGCCGGCACCAGGCCGACACATGGTCGCTGATGTGACTATCCCAGCCGGCCCGCACGTCATCGGCCAGCGCGCGCCGCATGTTCAACAGGCTCTTGCGCAATAAGGTTTTCGGATTCGGGACATTCAAGGCGTCCGCGTCTGGCGAAGCGGCGCTATCGCGTGGTATTCTAGGTTTAATGGTCATATCATGAATCAAGTTAGAATTGAGAGCCGTACATTGATTTCACCATCGAAATGGATCGCCGGCGCGTTTGTGCTGGCCGCATGCGCCTTCTCCTCCTTTGCCGTGGCCGCCGATGCCGACAGCCGCGCCGATGACGACGCCTTCCTGCTGCTGCGCGACGCCGCGCGCCAGGACGACGTCGCCAAGGCCGATTTCTACGCCGACCGGCTGACGTCGTATTCTATCCCGTCGTATGTCGACTATTATCGGCTGAAACCGCGCCTGAAGCTGTTGAACGACGATCAGTTCCGCGATTTCCTGAACCGCTACCAAGGCAGCGCGATCGCCGACCGCTTCCGCAACGACTGGCTGCTGGAACTGGGCCGCAAGCGCGACTGGGCCACCTTTGACGAACAATACCCGCAATTCGTGTTGAACGACGATACGCAGCTGAAATGCTACGCGCTGATGTCGCGCGTGCAAAAAGGCGAACGGGTCGCGGCCGATGCGCGCGCCTTGCTGGTCGCGCCGCCCGGTTATGGCGAGGCGTGCGGCAGCCTGATCACGGCGCTGGCGCAAAGCGGCCAGTTCGATAGCAACGATTTGTATGCCCAACTGAGGCTGGCCGGCGAAACCAACGCCACCGGCCCGGCGCGCCGCACCATGCTGTTATTGGGCGGTTCGGACGCCAGGATCGCGCAGGCGATCGACTTGCCGGCGCTTGCCTTGGCCAAGGGCGCCGGTATCAGCCGCGCCGAACATGAAACCTATATCGTCGCGCTGGGCCGGATGGCGCGCAGCAGCCTGAAACTGGCGGTGCTGGCGCTCGACAAGGCTGCGTCGAAACTGAGCGCGCAGGAACGCGCCATCGCCTGGGCCACCATCGCCTTGCCGGCGTCGCAGTCGCTGGCGCCGGAAGCGAGCGATTACTGGCTCAAATCGGAGGGCGCGCCGCTGTCGATCGACCAGATGTTATGGAAGACCCGCATCGCGCTGCGCGATGAAAACTGGCCGCAAGTGATGGCCAGCATCCGCGCCATGCCCGATACGCTGCGCAACGACCCGGCCTGGGTGTATTGGCTGGGCCGCGCGCTGAAAGCCGAAGGCAGCGGACAGGTGACGCCGGACGCGGCCGCGCTGTTCAGCAGCATTTCCGATCAAAATAATTTCTACGGCTTGCTGTCGCTGGAAGAACTGGGGCGGCAAGTCAGCATCCCGCCAGCCGGCCGGCCGATCACGCAGGCTGAAATCGCCGCCGTCGCCGCCAATCCCGGCTTCCAGCGCGCGTTGAAATTTTTCGGCATGCGCTTGCGCTTCGAAGGCACGCGCGAGTGGAATTGGGAGTTACGCAAGATGAGCGAACGCCAGCATCTGGCGGCTGCCGAATTTGCGCGCCAAAACAATATCCTCGACCGCATGGTCAACACCTCCGACCGGACCCGCATCGAAGTCGATTACACCCAGCGCTATCCATCGCCGCATGACGACGTGATGAGCCCGGCGACCCAGACGCTGGGCCTGGACAAGGCGTGGGTGTATGGCTTGATTCGCCAGGAATCGCGTTTCATCATGGATGCGCAATCGCATGTCGGCGCGTCCGGCCTGATGCAGGTGATGCCGTCGACCGGGCGCTATGTCGCCAAGAAAATCGGCCTGACCGATTTTGTGCAGGACATGCTGAGCGACGTGCGCACCAATGTCTTGTTGGGCACCAATTACCTGAACATGGTGCTGGGCGGCCTGGACGGTTCGCAAGTGCTGGCCAGCGCCGCCTACAACGCCGGGCCGGGGCGCTTGCGCATCTGGCGCGCGACGATGACGCGGCCGCTGGAGGGCGCGATCTTTGCGGAAACCATTCCGTACGCGGAAACCCGGACCTATGTCAAGAACGTGATGACGAATGCGACCTATTATGCCGCCTTGTTTGAAAACCGGCCGCAGTCGCTGAAGATGCGGCTGGGGACGGTCGGCCCGAAAGGAACGAATACGGCGAATACGGCGCCGGCCGATTTGCCATGACCGCCGCGCGGCCCGCCGCGCCACCCGCGAGGACGCCATGCATGTGACGACAGCTTTACCGATAGTCCCGCCCGACGCGCCAGCCGTGCTGGTGCTGGGCGGTTCCGGTTTCATCGGCAGCCACCTGGTGGCCAAGCTGTCGACCAGCGGTGCGCGGGTGGTGGTGCCGACCCGGCATTACGAACGCAGCAAGCACCTGATTTTCCTGCCGCGGGTCGAGGTGACGGAAACCGACATCCAGCGCGAGGGCGAGTTGCAGCGGCTGATGCGGGGCCAGCGGTTCGACGCCGTGATCAACCTGGTCGGGCGGCTGCATTCCAGCGCCGGCACGCCTTACGGCCGCGAATTCGGACGCGACCATGTCGACTTGCCGCGCCGCGTGGTGGCCGCCTGCGCCGAATCCGGCGTGCCGCGCTACCTGCACATGAGCGCGCTGGGCGCGTCGGCCAGCGGGCCGTCGATGTATTTGCGCTCGAAAGCTGCCGGCGAACTGGCCGCCCGCGCCAATCCGGCGGTGGCCGCGACGATCTTCCGGCCCTCGGTGGTATTCGGGCCGGGCGACCGTTTTTTGAATCTGTTCGCCAGCCTGCAGCGCTACTTTCCGGTGATGCCGCTGGGCGGCGCCGACGCGCGGTTCCAGCCGGTCCATGTGGCAGACGTCGCCTCCGCCTTCGTGCTGGCGCTGGCCGAGCCGTCCACCCGTGGCCAGGTGGTCGAGCTGGGCGGGCCGCAAATTTATACCCTGCAGCAACTGGTGACACTGGCCGGGCTGTTTGGCGGCCACCCGCGCACCATCGTCAAGCTGCCGCACGGCCTGGCGTATTTGCAGGCGCTGGTCCTGGAATGCCTGCCCGGCAAGCTGATGAGCCGCGACAACCTGGCGTCGATGGCGGCCGATAATGTGGTGGGGCCATCGCCGGGAGCCTTGACAGCCGCCGCGCTCGGCATCAAGCTGACCGCACTGGAAGCGGCCGCCCGCCATTACCTGGGGCAGGCCGAGAGGCAGTTGGATGATTTTCGCAGCCGCGCCGGACGTTGACGCGCGAACTAACTATGACAGGTAACTTATGCACACAATCGAACTCGATCCTACCCTGACCCAGGCATTGGCGGCCGCGCGTCAACCCGGCCTGACCCTGATCATCGGCAACAAGAATTATTCGTCGTGGTCGATGCGGCCGTGGGTGGCGCTGGCCGCGTTCGGCATTCCGTTCCAGGAAGTGCGGCTGCTGCTCGACCAGCCCGACACGGCCAGCAAGATCGCCGAATATTCGGCCTGCGGCCGGGTGCCGGTGTTACTGGCCGGAGAAATGACGATCTGGGACAGCCTGGCGATTTGCGAATACCTGGCCGAACAATTCCCCGACAAGCACATGTGGCCGCAAGACGTCGCGGCGCGCGCCACGGCGCGTTCGATCTGCGCCGAAATGCACTCCGGTTTTGCCGGCTTGCGCAATGCGATGTCGATGAATCTGCGGGTCAGCCTGCCGGGGCGGGGCCGCAATGCGGCGTCGCAGGCCGACATCGGCCGCATCAGCGAAATCTGGGAAGAGTGCTTGTCGCGCTTTGGCCACCATCAATTCCTGTTCGGCGATTTCTCGATCGCCGACGCCTATTTCGCGCCGGTGGTGATGCGTTTCCACACTTATGGCGTATCGCTGGCGCCGGCGCTGAACGCCTATTGCGAGCGGGTGCGGGCCCATCCGGCGGTGGCGCGCTGGATAGAGGAAGCGCTGGCCGAAACCGAAGTGGCGGCCAGGCACGACGCCGAATTGCCGGATTGAATATAAACAGCAGGAACGCGATGAAGATTTACATGGTCGGCGGCGCCGTGCGCGATGAGTTGCTGGGCTTGCCAGTCAAGGACCACGATTTTGTGGTGGTCGGCGCCACGCCGGACGATATGCTGCGCAACGGTTTCCGGCCGGTCGGCAAGGATTTCCCCGTGTTTTTGCACCCGCGCACCCAGGAAGAATATGCGCTGGCGCGCACCGAGCGCAAGACCGCGCCCGGCTATCGCGGCTTCGTGTTCCACACCGCGCCCGACGTCACGCTGGAACAAGACCTGGTGCGGCGCGACCTGACCATCAACGCCATCGCCAAGGCCGAGGACGGCACGCTGTCCGACCCGTTCGGCGGTATCGGCGATATCGGGCGGCGCGTGTTCCGCCACGTATCGGAAGCGTTCGGCGAAGACCCGGTGCGCATCTTGCGGCTGGCCCGTTTCGCCGCGCGCTTCGGCGATTTCACGGTCGCGCCGGAAACGCTGGCCTTGATGCGGGCCATGGTGGCCGGTGGCGAAGTCGATGCGCTGGTGCCGGAGCGGGTCTGGCAGGAAGTGGCGCGCGGCTTGATGGAAGCGAAGCCGTCGCGCATGCTGGCGGTGCTGCGCGATTGCGGCGCGCTGGCCCGCATCATGCCCGAGCTGGACGTCTTGTGGGGCGTGCCGCAGCCAGCGCTGCACCATCCTGAAATCGATACCGGCGCGCACATGATGCTGGTGGCCGATTACGCGGCCGAACGCGGTTTCGATCTGCCGGTCCGCTTCGCCGGCCTGATGCACGATCTGGGCAAGGGCGTGACGCCGCCCGAACACTGGCCGAAACACCACGGCCATGAAGGCTTGGGCGTCAAGCTGATCGAACAATTATGCGCGCGCCTGAAAGTGCCGAACGATTGCCGCGAGCTGGCCGTGATGACCGCCCGCGAACACGGCAATATCGGCCGCGCGCTGAGCTTGCGCGCCAATACCATCGTCACGCTGTTCGAACGTTGCGACGCCTTCCGCAAGCCGCAGCGCTTTGAACAGATGCTGCTGGCGACCGAATGCGATGCGCGCGGGCGCGGCGGCGCGGCCGACGGTTTCCGCGACAAGCCGTTTCCGCAAACGGCGCACCTGCTGGCGGCGCTGGGCGCGGCGCGCGGCGTGAACGCCGGCGCGATCGCCAAAAGCTGCGCCGGCCAGCCGGCGCGGATACCGGAAGCGGTGCATCAGGCGCGGGTGGCGGCGGTGCGGGTTTTGCTGCCGGGTACCGCTCAGGAGCCGTGCGCATGATGTGCTGATGACTTGAATGGAACTTGCGGCGGGCCGGCGCCACTCAGGGGACATGAAATCTTCTATCCCTCCCCATACCCCGGCATATTACTCTTCATCGACGCCAGCCTCGCATGCCGGACCGTCGAACATCGGGACCGCGCCTGCCAGCGTCCCTGTGTGCGGCCTCGCCAACGTCGCCCTGTACACGGCCACGCACGGTATTCCGTCCCACCATTTGCAGAAGATGCAACGGGTGGCGCAAAGCCGCAACACCCCGTACGCGGTGCGTTTTACGACCCGCGGCGCGGCCGAGGATATGGATCTGGGCCACCATACCAAACCGTTGAACGTCAAGGCCAAGACCTGCCAGTCCGGCATTGCGCGCGCCCGCATTCGTTCCGATGGTTTGTCCCGGCCGGATAACAGGGAGTTGACCGAGTCATCGCAAAGAAACATCCATAGCCTGCTCAGCGACCCGAATTCCGGCGTGATCAGCACCCAGTTGATGCTCACGGCACAACAATTGGAAAAGTTACGTTCGGATGGAGAGATCCAGATCACCGACCATAAGGGCGAGACGCTGGCCAGATCGCGTTCCGGCGAATACCTGCTGACGCCGCAGGGCCCGCTGAATGCGCAAGGCAAAGCACAACTTTACGCTGTAAGCGAGCGGAAAAAAGGAGCCCATAGCCGTGTATCGACAACGCCGCTGCATGTGCTGACAGCCAAGCCGCAACAGGGGCCGGTAAGGTCGGTCCACCAGTTGGTGGCCGACTACGACATGCTGATGACCGGTACGCCTTTTGAAAATTTTGGCGAGCGCAGCATTCCCAAGGCGCATAGCGGACGAGGCACGTTCGAAAATGCGCTGCGAAACCAGTATGTGCATGCCCGCCCAGCCGCGGCAGACACGGCGTATATCGAGAGTGGTTTCGCCGCCTTTAGTTTTGGCAACGCCACCCCCGCTTCGTTTTCGCAGGCAGTACCGCCGCCACCGTCCGGCTTCAATCCTGAACGCCGGGGTTCCGTCTTCAACAGCCGCGGCGGCATGTCGTGGACGCCGTCGGCACCGCGCAAATCGAGCGCCGGCGTGGCGTCCGAATCGGATCATGAATTGATCAATGCCATCAATCTTGAACTGGGTGTCACAGCGGTACAACATGGCCCGGAAATTAATAATCCGGCCACCAGCATCCTGGCGGCATCGGAGGCCGTGTTTTTCTTGCCGAAGACAATCGCCAATGGCAGTGGCGTGATCATGGCCAGGACGCACGAGGAAGTGAAGAGCGTGCTGGCGAGCATCAAGGATGCCCACTTCACCTTTATCGGCAATGACACCTGGGGCCGGCGTCCGAGCGCGCAATTTACCGCTAACCGCAATCGTTTTGAAAATGGTTAGATTTAACATGTGAAATTATCCATCCGCTAACACATGTGTCGCAAAATAGTTTGTTCGAGAACAATTTGTTATTAGATTAGAAGGATAATTCCAAACGGAAGGACATGATCGGCTACAATCATGCGCATGGTGCACTGCACAATCCCCCTGCGCTGCACCGATGATTAATCCGGAGTCGATCATGCCCCTGTCTTCCTTGCCGAATCTGTTAGCCCATCCGCTGCGGCGCTTGCTGGGCGGGCCGAGTCCGGCCAAGTCGCGTCCGACCGTGCTGGTCAAGCAATTGCATGAACGCGACCGGGTCCGCATGATGAAGCATTTCCTGTCATTGGAAAAAAGCGATCGCCTGCTGCGTTTCGGCAGCGCCTTGCCGGATGAATTGGTGATGGCCTATGTCAACAAGATCGATTTCTCGCGCGACATGGTGTACGGCGTGTACAACCGCGTGTTCAAGCTGGTCGCGGTCGGCCACCTGGCCTTCGCGCCGAAGGAAAAAGCGCCATCCCGCCATGCGGTGACGACCAAGGACCGGGTCGCCGAGTTTGGCGTGTCGGTCGCCGCCACCATGCGCGGCATGGGGGTCGGTTCGAAACTGTTCGAGCGCGCCGCGATTCATTGCCGCAACAACGATGTCGATACCCTGTACATGCATTGCTTGTCGTCGAACCAGACGATGATGCATATCGCCAAGAAGGCCGGCATGGAAATCCAGCGCGATTATGGCGAGGCCGACGCCTATCTGAAACTGTTGCCGCCGAATCCGGCCAGCATGCTGCAAGAGGCGGTACAGGAGCAGTTCGCCATGCTCGACTACACGCTGAAGGCGAATACCCGCGCCGCCGTCAAGCTGCTGGACCGTTTGCCGGGCCGCCGCGGCAGTTAGTTTTCAAGAGCGCATGACAGAACCGTTCAGGGCAAAGCGATGCAACGCCGCCATGGGCGGGTTTGTCATGCGCTACACCAGCGGGAGCGCGGTGGTATCCTTGATACGCTGCAGGGCAAAGCTCGACTTGACGTCCAGCACCGCCGGATGGCGCAGCAAGGTGCCCATCATGAAGCGCGAAAAGTGTTCCATGTCTTCCACGTGCACGCGCAGCAAATAATCCATTTCGCCGGTCATCGCATAACAGGCCACCACTTCCGGCCACTGATCCACCGATACCGCGAAGTTGGCGCGCGGCGTGGCGGCCGGCGGCGTGGCCGGCACCAGCACCCGGGCGTTGCTCTGGGTCGCCGCGTCGCTGGAGCGTTCCAGCCGCACGTTGACGTAAGCCAGCAAGCCGAGGCCGATTTTTTCCGGGTCCAGCAGCGCCACGTACTGGCGGATCACGCCGGCCTCTTCCAGCCGCTTGATGCGCCGCAGGCACGGCGACGGCGACAGGCTGACTTGCTCGGCCACGTCCTGGTTCGACAGCCGGCCATCGGCCTGCAATACCGACAAAATCTTGCGGTCGGTTTTATCCAGTGTAATTTTGGTCATGATTCCCTCATTCAGGCACATTCACGCAATATTATTGCGCAAATCATCAAAGGCAGGGAGATGTTTGGCATTTACTGCCGGGCCGCCAGGACTATACTGTGCGCTATCAGGTGGTCAAGTATCCGCCAAAATAAATAGTTATAAAAAACAAAAGGTCCAGGCACGGACCGGCAGTACCGCATAGAACGGTGCGCCAGACAGGCCGGCATTTTTCCCGCATCGGCACGCCCACAAGGCATGCCGGTTCGTGTGCGCAGACAAGACTTTGCACGCATGGCAACTGAGAATAAATGGAGACAAGCAATGAATGCACCAATCAAAGGCTCGCACCTGGAGCCGGGACTGCCCGCGAACGACATTTCGCTGGACGATAAATACACGCTGGCCCGCGGCCGCGCCTTCATGACCGGCACCCAGGCGCTGATCCGGCTGCCGATGCTGCAGCGCGAACGCGACCTGAAAGCCGGCCTGAACACCGCCGGCTACATCACCGGCTACCGCGGTTCACCGGTCACCAGCGTCGACATGACGGCGGTGAAGGCCAGGAAATACCTCGATGAACATCACGTCAAGTTCCATCCCGGCCTGAATGAAGACCTGGCCGCCACGGCGGTCTGGGGCACCCAGCAAACCAATCTGTTCGAAGACGCCAGATACGACGGCGTGTTCAGCATGTGGTACGGCAAGGGGCCTGGCGTCGACCGTTGCGGCGACGTGTTCAAGCATGCCAACAACGCCGGCAGCGCCAAACATGGCGGCGTGCTGGTGCTGGCCGGCGACGACCACGCGGCCAAATCGTCGTCGACGGCGCACCAGAGCGACCATATCCTGAACGCTTGCGGCATTCCGGTGCTGTATCCGTCGTCGGTGCAGGAATACATCGATTACGGCTTGCACGCGTGGGCGATGAGCCGCTATACCGGCCTGTGGGTGTCGATGAAATGCGTGACCGACATCATCGAGTCCGGCGCGGTGATCGATTTCGATCCGGAGCGCGTGCAAATCAAGCTGCCGACCGATTTCGAGATGCCGCAGGGCGGCTTGAACATCCGCTGGCCGGACACCGTGCTGGAGCAGGAAGTGCGGATGAACAGCTATAAATGGTATGCCGCGCTGGCCTATGCGCGCGCCAACAAGCTCAATAAAATCATCTGGGACAGCCCGAAGGCGCGCATCGGCATCATTACCGCCGGCAAATCGTATCTGGACACGCGCCAGGCGCTGGCCGACCTCGGCATCGACGAGCAAGTGGCGGCCGATATCGGCATCCGCCTGTACAAGATCGGCATGACGTGGCCGCTGGAAGCGGACGGCGTGCATGAATTCGCCAAGGGACTCGACGAGATCCTGGTGGTCGAGGAAAAACGCCAGATCCTCGAATACGCGCTGAAGGAAGAGCTGTACAACCTGAAGGATGGCGAGCGGCCGCGGGTGGTCGGCAAGTTCGACGATACCGGCGAATGGAGCAACCAGAAGGGCACCGGCCACGGCGACTGGCTGCTGCCGGCGACCTATGAATTGAACCCGGCCATGATCGCGCGCGCGATCGCCAGCCGCATTTCGCGCTACTACGCAGGGCATCCGGTCGAGCAGCGCGTCAAGCAGCGCATCGCCTACCTGGAAGCGAAGGAAGACGTGCTCAAGGCGATCAGCGTCAAGCCCGATGCCAACCGCGACCGCACGCCGTTTTTCTGTTCCGGCTGCCCGCACAACAGTTCCACCAAGGTGCCGGAAGGCTCGCGCGCGCTGGCCGGCATCGGCTGCCACTACATGGTGCTGTGGATGGACCGCGAAACCTCGACCTTCACGCATATGGGCGCGGAGGGCGTGACCTGGGTCGGCCAGGCGCCGTTCACCAATGAGAAACACGTGTTCACCAACCTCGGCGACGGCACTTATTTCCATTCCGGTATTCTGGCGATCCGCGCGGCGGTGTCGGCCAAGGTCAACATCACCTATAAGATCCTGTTCAACGACGCGGTGGCGATGACCGGCGGCCAGGAATTCGACGGCCCGCTGTCGCCGGCCATCATTTCGCGCCAGATCGCCGCCGAAGGCGTCGGCCCGATCATCGTGGTCACCGACGAACCGGAAAAATACCCGTCCGATTACGCCTGGGCGCCCGGCGTCACGGTGCGCCACCGTTCCGAATTGATGGACGTGCAGCGCGAATTGCGCGACCAGCCGGGCGTGTCGGCGATGATTTACGACCAGACCTGCGCGTCGGAAAAACGCCGCCGCCGCAAACGCAATGAATACCCGGACCCGGCCAGGCGCGCGGTCATCAACGAAGCCGTCTGCGAAGGCTGCGGCGACTGTTCGGTGCAGTCGAACTGCCTGTCGGTGGAGCCGCTGGAAACGGAACTGGGCCGCAAGCGCCAGATCAACCAATCGTCGTGCAACAAGGACTTTTCGTGCACCACCGGCTTCTGCCCGAGCTTCGTGACAGTGGAAGGCGGGGCGCTGAAAAAACCGAAGAAAGCCGCCGCCGGGACCGGCAATGCGCCGGTGGCCTTGCCGACGCCGCTGATACCGTCGACCGCCGAACCGTTCGGCATCCTGGTGACCGGCATCGGCGGCACCGGCGTGGTCACCGTCGGCCAGATCCTGGCGATGGCGGCGCACGTCGAAGGCAAGGGCTGTTCGGTGCTCGACATGAGCGGGCTGGCGCAAAAAGGCGGCCCGGTGATGTCGCATGTGCGCCTGGCCGACAGCCAGGCCGACATCCATTCGACCCGCGTCGGCACCGGCGCGGCCGACCTGGTGATCGGCTGCGATTTGATCGTCACCGCCAGCCGCGACGCGCTGTCGCGCATGGGCGAGGGACGCACCTGGGCGATGATCAATTCGACCGGTTCGTCGACCGCCGCGTTCGTCAAAAACCCGGACTGGCAATTCCCGGGCGCGTCGTCGCAGCAGGAAATCCAGAAGGCGTGCGGCGCCGAACGGGTCGATTTTATCGACGCCGGCCAGATCGCCACCGCGCTGATGGGCGATTCGATCGCGACCAATATGTTCATGCTCGGCTACGCCTGGCAAAAAGGCCGCGTGCCGCTCGGCGAAGCGGCCATCATGAAGGCGATCGACTTGAACAATGTGTCGGTCGGCTTCAACAAGACCGCCTTCAACTGGGGCCGCGCGGCGGCGCACGATGCGGCCTCGGTGGCCAAACTGGTCACGCCGGCCAAGGTGATCGAATTCAAGCGCAACCAGACGCTGGACGACATCATCGCCAGGCGCATCGATTTGCTGACCGCTTACCAGGACGCCGCGTACGCGCAGCAATACCAGGCGTTCGTCGAGCAGGTGCGCACGGCCGAAAGCAGGCTGGGTAACAAGCACTTGCGTCTGACCGAAGCGGTGGCGCGTTATTTCTACAAGCTGATGGCGTACAAGGACGAGTATGAAGTCGCGCGCCTGTACACCGACGGCGCCTTCAAGGAGAAAATCGCCGGCATGTTCGAAGGCGATATCAAGCTGAAGTTCCACCTGGCGCCGCCGCTGTTCGCCAAGACCGACGCCGCCGGCCATCTGGTCAAGCAGGAATTCGGCCCGTGGATGATGAAGGCATTTTCGATGCTGGCCAGGTTCAAGGGCTTGCGCGGCGGCGCCTTCGATGTGTTCGGCTACACCGCCGAACGCAAGATGGAGCGCGCGCTGATCGTCGGCTACCGCGAGACTGTCGCCGCGCTGTTGCCGAAGCTGACGGCCGACAATGTCGCGCGGGCGGCGGCCATCGCCAGCATTCCGGAAGACATCCGCGGTTACGGCCACGTCAAGGAGCGTCACCTCAAGGCCGCGATGGAAAAGCAGGCAGCCTTGCTGGCGGCCTTCGACGCACCGCCGGCCGCCGTGGTGATACCGATCGCGGCCGTCTCGCACGCGGCCTGAACGTCATCGTTTGACACCGAATGGCGCCTGCGGGCGCCATTTTTATTGGCCGATTGTGTTTTTTTATTTACTCAAACTGACAAGAAAATCGTTATATTTCCGAATATAATTCTTTTATATTTATTATCGTGCGGAAAGCGATTTGATGAAGTATTTACCAGTATTGGGCGCCTCGGTGTTGCTGGCGGTGCTGGCGGGTTGCGGTGGCGGCGGCAGTCCGGGCGCGGTTTCCGGCGGTGCGGGGGGCGCTGGCAATGGGAATCCGGGCCAGCCGGTTCCGCCCGTCAATCCGCTGGTGCCGACCATCGCCAATTCCGAGAATTTCTGCCAGGCGCCGCGCGGCGCCGGCTTTCCGGACCAGCAGGGCACGTTGACCCATGAATTGAACTGGGTGCGCGCGTGGATCGACACCACCTACCTGTGGTACCAGGATGTGCCGACCTTTTACAAGCAGGAAGATTATAAGACTCCGGTCGATTATTTCGCGGTGCTGAAAAGCTACGGCACCACCGCGTCCGGCAAGCCGAAGGACCAGTTCCATTTCACCTACCCGACCGATGTCTGGGAAGCGTCGCAGCAAGGCGTCGATTTCGGTTATGGCATGGAATGGGCCAGCAATGGCGTCAGCGCGCCGCGCAACTGGATCGTCACGCTGGTCGAGCCGAATTCGCCGGCTGGCCAGGCCGGCGTGCGCCGCGGCGACCGCATCGTCAGCGTCGATGGCGCGGACCTGGTCCATGGCAGCGACAGCGCCACGGTCGCCGTGCTGAACGCCGGCCTGTTCCCGGCCAAGGCGGGCGAGTCGCACAATTTCGGCTTGAACCGCCATGGCGTGCCGGTGAGCGTGCGGCTGAACGCGGCCGATGTCCCGGTGACGCCGGTGCAAAACGTGCGCACCATCGACACGCCGACCGGCAAGGTCGGCTACCTGACGTTCAACAGCCATAACAATGTGTCGGAATTGCAGCTGATCGAGGCGGTCCAGAACCTGAAAACGGCGGGCATCGGCGACCTGGTGCTGGATTTGCGCTACAACGGCGGCGGCTTGCTGTCGGTGGCGAACCAGCTGGCGTACATGATCGCCGGCCCGCAAGCGAGCGCGGGCAGGGTATTCGAACGCCTGACCTTCAATGACAAGACCGCACCGCAGGCGCCGATACTGTTTTCGTCCACCGCCGCCGGGCTGGCCGCGCCAAGGCCGGCGAACAAGGGGCAAGCGCTGCCTTACCTGGGACTGAAACGGGTCACCGTGCTGACCACGCCAGGCACCTGCTCGGCCAGCGAATCGGTGATCAACGGCTTGCGCGGCATCGACATCGAAGTCAACCTGATCGGCGGCGGCACCTGCGGCAAGCCGTACGGTTTTTATCCGGCGCCCAATTGCGGCACCACGTATTTCGCGGTGCAGTTCCAGGGCGTGAACGCCAAGGGTTACGGCGATTATGCGGACGGCATGACACCGACCTGCAGCGTGGCGGACGATTACAGCCATGCGCTGGGCGATCCGGCCGAAGGCTTGCTGGCGGCGGCGTTGCAATACCGCAACAACAAGATGTGTCCGACGGCCGGCAGCGCCACCAAATTGCTGGCCTCGGTTTCGCAATCGGCTGGACCGCAAGCGATGCGGCCGATGCGTCCCTGGTACAAGGATATTGCGATCTACCCCGCAACGCGGTAACGACTGGATGGAAGGATGTTATCAACGATGAAATGGCGCCCGTCGGGGCGCCATTTTTTTGCCTGTTTTGGTCTGGTGTCAATGTCAATAAACGCATAAGGAAAGAAGAATCCATTCGTTCGTGGAAAATTGAGCACTTGATATGGTGACGTTCCTTTGTAAAACGAAGAAGCTGATAATGTTCACACAATTCAAGTTAAACCCGCTGACGGCCGGCATCCTGGCCTTGATCGGGAGTCTGTCATGGCAAGCCCAGGCGCAGGCGGAAGAGCCGGCCGCGACCGCCGTCGTCGTGACCGGTTCGCGGATTCCGCGCGCCAGCCTGGAAGGCCCTTCCGCGGTGACCGTGATCACCGGCGACGAGATCACCAGGCAAGGTTACAGCAACGTTTTCGATGCGCTCAACAACCAGGTGCAAAACAGCGGTTTTACGCAAGGCGCCGATTACGGCAACACCTTCACGCCATCGGCCAATGCGATCAGCCTGCGCGGCCTCGGCCCGAACCACACGCTGATCCTGTTGAACGGACGGCGTTTGGCCGATTTCCCGGTCGCATACGACGGCACGGTCAACTTCACCAACCTGGCCAATATCCCATCGAGTATCGTGGACCGGGTTGAAATCCTGACCGGCGGCGCATCGGCGATTTACGGTTCCGACGCGATTGCCGGCGTGGTCAACGTGATCCTCAAAAAACAGGCCGACGGCTTCGACATCAATCTCAAGGCGGGCGAGACCACCCGCGGCGGCGGCGCCAATCAGCGTCTGCAATTGACCGGCGGCGGCACTTACGGCAAGCTCAACACCTTGTTCAGCCTGGAATTGAGCCAGCGCGATCCGCTGTGGAGCCGCGACCGCGATTTCATGGCCAGCCGCTCCGGCACGCCGACCAATATCGCCTCGCGCAAAAACCTGAACAGCGGCAAATATATCGACCTGGGCGACACTTGCAGCAATTTCGGCGACCTGTTTGAAAACAGCGTGATCAAGTACACCAGCAAGGCCGGCACGTATTGCGCCAGCCCGAAAGGCAGCCCGAGCTATTGGACCACCCAGACCAAGAATGAAAGCCAGAACCTGTTCGGCAGCCTGAATTACGAGCTGACGCCGGAGCAGACCTTGTTCGCCGATATCCTGATCGGCAATAACGCCACCGCCAACAATACCCGCGGTCCGTCGTGGACGTCGTCGTCGACCAATGGCGCTTATTTCCTGAACAAGAATACCAATAACTACGAAACCTGGACCCGCTACATCTCGCCGGAAGAGATCGGAGGCGCCAGCCGTTACAACCGTCAATGGAATGACCTGGCCACCTCCATTTCGCTGGGCGCCAAGGGCCGCATTCCCGGCACCGGCTGGAATTACGAAGCGGGCTACAGCGCGTCGCTGTACCAGAGCGACAGCCATACCCAGCGTCCGCTGGCCAATATCGATGCCTTTTTCCTGGGGCCGAAGCTGGGCGTCGACGCCGACGGCGTCGCGATCTATGCGCCGGATCCGTCGCGTTTGTCGCGCCGCTTGACGCCGCAAGAGTTCAACAGCATCACCGGCACCGCCAACGGCAAGGACAAATCCTGGACCAACACGCTGAGCCTGGCCACCAACGGCGACTTGTTCCAGCTGCCGGGCGGCACCGCCAAGGTCGCCACCATCGCCGAATGGGGCAAGCAAGGTTTCAGCAATAATCCGGATGACCGTATCAACCAGGGGTATTTCAACCTGGTGCCGACGGCGCAGGTCACGGCCGGCACGCGCGACCGCTATGCGCTGGGTGCGGAACTGAATTTGCCGCTGTCCGAGATCTTGACGGGGACGCTGGCCGGCCGCTACGACCGCTACAGTTTCGCCGGCCGCAGCGATGGCAAGTTCACCTATAACGGCGGGCTGGAATTGCGCCCGACCAAAACACTGCTGGTGCGGGGCAACTACGCCACCAGCTTCCGCGCACCGGACATGAACTATATTTATCAGGCGCGCGGCACCGGTTATTTCGAAAGCACCACCGACTACTACCGCTGCGCGAAAGCCGGCCAGGATCTCTCCAAGTGCGAGTATGCCAGCGTATCGCCGGGCGCCGACTATGTACAGACCGGCAGCAAGGACTTGAAGTCGGAAAAAGGCAAATCCTTCGGGCTGGGCGTGGTGTGGTCGCCAAATAACAATTTCGACCTGTCGGTCGATTACTGGAACATCAAGATCGACGACCTGGTCACCAACCTGAACGACGACCAGATCTTGCGCGATGAAGCCAATTGCCGATTGGGCAATCTCGACATCACCTCGCCGACCTGCGTCGATGCGCTGAGCCGCGTCGAGCGTTATGCCGCGGATGCGGTGAACAAGCCGGGCGAAATCAAGACCATTTATGTCATGCCGATCAATGCGGCGATGAAGCGCAGCAGCGGCATCGACCTGAGCGCAAAATACCAGTTGCGTACCGCGAACTACGGTAGCTTTTCGATCAAGGCCGATTACTCCAGGGTCTTGAGCAAAAAATCGAAGCAATTCGAAGGCGACAGCGTGAAGGATGAACTGGCGTCGCTGGACAACTCCGACTGGCCGGACAAGCTGATCGCCAGCCTGAACTGGAGCCGCGGCGACTGGTCGAATACGCTGACCGTGACGCGCTACGGCAAGGTGTCGAACGCCGGCCAGACCGGCTACCTGACGCCGACCGGCCTGGCCAATTTCAGCACCGTGTACAAGGTCACGCCGCAAACCACCTTGTCGCTGATCGTCAACAATCTGCTCGACACCATCAAGAACGACACCAGCGACGGCTGGCCAAACTACCGTATCGGAAGCTACAGCCCGCTGGGCCGCCAGGTGTGGCTGGAGTTGAACCACCACTTCTGATGCGTTTCTAATCCTTTATCACGAGTATGTTTCACTTGCCGGGGCGGCGTATTGCCCCGGTTTTTTTTATGGCGGCCGTTGCGGCCGCATCCTATAATCATCCGCTTGATCCTTCTTGATTCCTATTGACTGGAGCCCCATCCATGCTTCGTTCCGCCTTGTTACTGGCCTTGCTGGCCACCCCGCTGGCGCATGCCGCGCCCGCTGCGCTGACCACCATTTCGGAGCGCTCCGGTTTCCTGGAAACCGGCCGTTACGATGAAGTGGCCAAGCTGTGCGGCGCGTTCCAGAAAGCGTATCCGAAGGCGGTGCGCTGTTTTGAATTCGGCCGCACGCCGCAAGGCCGGCCGATGCTGGCGCTGGCCGTGTCGCGCAGCGGCGCGTTGACGGCGGCCGACGCGAAACGGCGCGGCTTGCCGGTGCTGCTGGTGCAGGGCGGCATCCATTCCGGCGAAATCGACGGCAAGGACGCCGGTTTCCTGGCGCTGCGCGAAGCGCTGGAAAACCACGCCGCGCCCGGTGCGCTGGACAAGCAGGTGTTGCTGTTCGTGCCGGTGTTTAATATCGACGGCCACGAGCGTTTCGGCAAATGGAACCGCCCGAACCAGCGCGGCCCGGTCGAAATGGGCTGGCGCAGCACCGCGCAAAATTACAATCTGAACCGCGACTACATGAAGGCCGACGCGCCGGAAATGCAGGCCATGCTGGCGCTGGTGAATGACTGGGATCCGCTGGCCTACGTCGACCTGCACGTCACCGACGGCGCCAAGTTCCAGCCGGATATCTCGATCCAGGTCGAGCCGGTGCATGCCGGCGATAGCGCGCTGCGCCAGGCCGGCACGGCCTTGCGCGACAATGTGCTGGGCGACCTGGCCAAACAGGGTTCCGACCCGAAATCGTTTTACATGTCGTTTGCCGAAGAAGACAATCCGCAATCGGGCTTTGTCGATTCGGCGCCGAACCCGCGTTTTTCGCACGGCTATTTCTTGCTGCGCAACCGCTTCGGCATGCTGGTCGAAACCCATTCGTGGAAGGATTATCCGACCCGCGTGCGTATCACCCGCAACACCATCGTTGCGCTGCTGTCGCAAGTGGCGCAGCATGGCGCCGAGTGGCTCGCCATCGCGCACCAGGCCGATGCCCGCTCCGCCAGACTGGCCGGCACCAGCGTGCCGCTCACTTACAAGACCACCGAAAAAAGCCATGTGATCGATTTCAAGGGCTACGCCTACACGCGCACCTTGTCCGACGTGTCCGGCGCGCTGATGACGCGCTATGATGAAAACACGCCGCAAACCTGGAGCGTGCCGCTGCGCGATGAGGTGGTAACCGATCTGGCGGTCGATGCGCCGGCCGCCGGCTACCTGGTGCCGGCCGCGCAGGCGGCAGTGGTGGCGGCCAAGCTGAAGCAGCATGGCGTATCGTTCACGGTATTGAAGCACGCGCCGGGCAAGGTCGATGTCGAAACTTTCCGCGCCGATGACGTCAAGTTCGGCGCCAAGTCGTTTGAAGGCCGCCAGACCGCGGTCGTCACCGGCGCCTGGAAACCGGAAGCGCGCCTGGTCGGCGCCGGTTCCTTGTTCGTGCCGGTCGGACAAGCCAAGGGCAGGCTGGTGATCGCGCTGCTGGAACCGCGCGCGCCCGATTCGCTGCTGGCCTGGGGCACCTTCAACACCGCGTTCGAGCGCAAGGAATACATGGAAGATTATGTGGCCGAGGATGTCGCGCGCGAACAGCTGGGGGCAGATCCTGCGCTGGCGGCGCAGTTCAGGAAGAAGCTGGAAAGCGAGCCGGCCTTCGCCGCGAATCCGCAAGCGCGGCTGGAGTTTTTTGCGCGCCGCCATTCGTCGTGGGACGAGCATCTGAACCTGTATCCGGTGATGCGCACGGCGGTGGCGCCGGCACTTTAAATCACCGCTTCGTGATGTTTCAGGTAGTCGATATCCTGTAGCGGCGAGGCGCCGAACAGGCGCCGGTATTCGCGGCTGAACTGGGACGGGCTTTCATAACCGACCTGGAACGCCACGCTGGCCGCTTCCAGCTTGGCGGCGCGCTTGGCGCTGGCGCGGCAAAATTGCAGGTTGCCGCCGAATTCTTCGGCCATCACCCGGGTCGGTTCTTCGCTTTTCGCGGCCACCGCATCATGCAGGCGCTGCAAAATATCCATGCGTTCCTGCTTGCTGCTGCGCGAATACGTCAGGTAGGCGGCCTTGGCGGCGGCGATGGCGTCGCGGCTGTCCTGTCGGTCGCCCAGCGTGACCCGGCCGCCTGGCTGTTTGGTCGATGGGTTGATCAATTCCAGCACGTCGGTGCCATGCGGCGTGACGAATTGGCCGTTGATGTAAATCTGCCTGATTCTGCAAAACCTTGATGTGATCCAGCGCACCGCAGTGCTCGAATCCAGTACCGGGAATTAAAGAAATGCTATGCTTCCTTTTTGTCCCGACGGCGCGATGCCGCTGGCATCCGCGACAGGCGTCCCCTGCCGCGCTCTCCGTTTCCCTTCACCCGTTTTTTCGTACATTTCCATGCAACATCACAGTTATTTGTTGAACCTGCTGTTTTACCTGGTCGCCGCCATCGTCATGGTGCCGCTCGCCAAGCGCCTCGGCATGGGCGCGGTGCTGGGCTACCTGGTGGCCGGCGTCGTCATCGGTCCGTGGGGGCTGGGCTTGATCAACAATGTCGAGGTGATCCTCGGCTTTTCGGAATTCGGCGTGGTGCTGCTGCTGTTCCTGATCGGCCTGGAACTGGAGCCGAAGCGTTTGTGGCTGCTGCGCCGGCCGATCTTCGGCTGGGGCGGGGCGCAGGTGGCGCTGGTCAGCGCCGGCCTGTGCGCGGTTGCGCTGGTGCTGGGCGTCGATTGGCGCACCGCGCTGGTCGGCGCGCTGGGCTTGTCGCTGTCGTCGACCGCGATCGTGCTGGCCACGCTGGGCGAACGCAAGCTGATGCCGACGCCGGCCGGCTCGGCCGGATTTTCGATCCTGCTGTTCCAGGATATCGCCGCCATCCCGATGATCGCGCTGGTGCCGCTACTGGCGGGCATCAACGCCCATAGCGGCGAACCGGCCTGGTGGCGCGCATTGAAACTGGCCGGCGTGCTGGCCGCGCTGGTGATCTGCGGGCGCTTCCTGGTCAATCCGATCCTGCGCTTCATCGCCAAAACCGGACTGCGCGACATCTTCACCGCGTTCGCGCTGCTGCTGGTGATCGCCATTTGCGTGCTGATGGAATCGGTCGGCTTGTCGATGGCGCTGGGCACCTTCATCGCCGGCGTGCTGCTGGCCGATTCCGAATACCGGCATGAACTGGTCAGCGACCTGGAACCGTTCAAGGGACTGCTGCTGGGACTGTTTTTCATCGCGGTCGGCATGTCGGTCGATTTCGGCGTGCTGCGCGCCCAGCCGCTGCTGATACTGGGGCTGGTGGCCGGCTTGCTGGCCGTCAAGATCGCACTGCTGTACGGCTTGTCGAAATTCTTCGATATTCCCCGCGGCCAGCAACTGTTCTTTGCGCTGCTGCTGTCGCAAGGCGGCGAGTTCGCCTTCGTGGTGTTTGCCGCGGCCGTCGCCGCGCACGTCTTCACGCCGGAAATTGGCGCCATCCTGGTGGTCGCGGTGACGCTGTCGATGGTGGCCACGCCGCTGTTGCTGCTGTTGCACGACAAGCTGGTGGCGCCGCGTTTGCAGGCGCTGAAAAAACGCCGTCCGGACGACCGGATCGAGGCGCAGGACAACCCCATCGTCATCGCCGGTTTTGGCCGTTTCGGCCAGATCATCGGCCGCCTGCTGGCCGCCAACCGCATCGGCGTGACGGTGCTGGACCACGACCCGGACCAGATCGAACTGCTGCGCAAGTTCGGCTTCAAGGTGTTTTATGGCGACGCCACCCGCGTCGATTTGCTGGTGGCGGCCGGCATCGACAAGGCCAGTGCGCTGGTGATCGCGATCGACAATGCGGACGACAGCCTGGCGCTGGTCGACGCGGTGCGCCATCGTTTTCCCGCGCTGACCATCCTGGCGCGGGCGCGCAACGTCACGCATTATTATGAATTGATGAAGCGCGGCGTGACGCTGATCGAGCGCGAGACCTTCGAGGCCGCGTTGCTGCTGGGCCAGCAGACTTTGCTGCAAGCCGGTTTCAGCGCCGAGCGCGCGCACCGCGCGGCCGGCATCTTCCGCACGCATAATCTGAAGACGCTGCTGGCCGTGGCGCCACACTTCCAGGACCAGCAAAAAGTGATGTCGCTGACCCGCCAGGCGCGCGAAGAACTGGAAGACATGTTCGAGGCCGACGCCGCCGCGTTTGCGGCCGCCGGGCAGGAGCAGGAGCAGGAGCAGGATAATAAACCGCCACGCCCGGCGCCGGAAAATGATACCCGGCAACCCTGAAAACTGACCGTCTTTTAAGAGCGCCGCTTCATTGCGGCGTATCAAACCGGGATTCCCCATCAGTCGCATGCTGTGCTGACCATCACAGCACAGCATGCTTCCATGTCTGCCATTGCCGATCACCGCGAACTGATTTACAGCCAGCTGGGTGAGCTGGAATTGCGCATCGCCGACACGATGCGCCTGTTGGTCTGCCTGGCCCAGTAGTGCGCGTCGTCTGCTGGCCGCGCATCAGGAGCGCGGACCAGGCATGAGGAGCAAGCGTGGCGCGCCACGCGACGACGATCAACGCAGTCCCCGCTACTGAGGGGCGCCAGAAGAGGGCGTATTCATCTACTGGGATAGGCTCCAAGAACAGATAGACGAAAAAACGGGGAGCCGCCATGGCGCTCCCCGTTTTGCTTGCCGGCACGGCAGTTTATTTACCGCGCTTGCTTTTGATCGCTTCGATCTGCTCCATGATGCTGTTCATGCGCGCCGCCAGGGCTTGGTAAGGTTTCGGGCTGGCCAGGTCGACGCCGGCCGCCTTGACCAGGTCATGCGGATCGGACGAAGCGCCCTGTGCGGCCGCTGCCGCCAGCGTGGGGGCAGCGAGTGCCGGAAAAGCACAGGAAATCGCCAGGCTGATGGTTAGCAAGGCAAATACAGGGCGCTGGAGCACAAGAGTCGTCATAGTTCCGTTCCATGGTCAGGTGATCGAGAGGATACTGTCCGCCGGGGCAGCGATGCGGGCAGGACGGCACACGGCTCGCCAGCTGAGCTGCTCACGGTACTGGATTGCGCGGCCATGCCTATTGTTTCTGCCGCGGCCGGCAAGCGGGGCGCGCTGGGCAAGGGAGAGGGGCAAGATGCCGCCACCTGGACGGTGGCGGCAATACAACAGTCTATGCGTAGTTACAGCGGCTGCAGCGGAATCGTCGAGCCGAACGTGGTCGGCGTCGAGCATGGCTCTTCGTCGAAGGCGATGTCGCCCAGCGGATTGGCGATACCGTCCGCTTTCAAGTCGCTGAAGCCGAACAGTTTCGGGTCCATCAGGTGCGATGGCGCGACATTCGACAGCGCTGAAAAGATGCTTTCGACCCGGCCCGGGAATTTCTTGTCCCATTCGCGCATCAAGCCCTTGATCTGCTTGCGTTGCAAGTTTTCCTGCGAGCCGCACAGGTCGCAAGGGATGATCGGGAAACCCTTGACTTCGGCGTAGCGCTCGGTGTCGGCTTCTTTGACGTAGGCCATCGGGCGTATCACGATGTGCTTGCCGTCATCCGATTGCAGCTTGGCCGGCATGCCTTTCAGTTTTCCGCCGAAGAACATATTCAGGAAGAAGGTTTCCAGGATATCGTCGCGGTGGTGGCCCAGCGCGATCTTGGTCGCGCCCAGTTCGTCGGCCACGCGGTACAGGATGCCGCGCCGCAAGCGGGAGCACAGCGAGCAAGTGGTCTTGCCTTCCGGGATCAGGCGCTTGACGATGCTGTAGGTATCCTGGTTTTCGATATGGAAAGCCACGCCCAGTTCGGTCAGGTAAGCCGGCAAGATCTCTGGCGGGAAATTCGGCTGCTTTTGATCCAGGTTGACGGCGACGATATCGAAATTGATCGGCGCGCGCTCGCGCAGCGTCATCAGGATATCGAGCAGGGCGTAGCTATCCTTGCCGCCGGACAGGCAGACCATGACCTTGTCGCCTTCTTCGATCATGTTGAAGTCGCCGATGGCCTGGCCGACCAGGCGGCACAGGCGCTTGTGCAGCTTGTTGTTTTCCAGCGCGATCTTGTCGGCTTTCTTGCGCGCCGCCTGTTGTGCCTCGGCTGCAGCATCCTGCGCCTCAGGCGCCTCGATTACTTCGGTGTTCATACATTGTCCTTGATCTTGAAGACTTCCACGCCGACGCCTTCGCAGTCGGGATAGACGTCCGGTTTCATCGTCGAGACGCGCACCGCGCGCACGCGCGGGTGGGCCAGCATCGCCGTCACCACGTCGTCGCACAGGCTTTCCTGCAATTGCACGTGGCCCTGGGTCATGCGTTTGGCGATGGTTTCGCGCATGAAGTCGTAATCGACCACTTCTTCCAGGTTGTCTGCCTTTGGCGTCGACAGTTCCAACGGAATATACAGGTCGACGTTGATCAGGACGCGCTGCTCGCCCTTTTTCTCGAATTCGTAGACGCCGATGTTGATCATGACTTCATAGTTGCGCAAGAACAGGCGGCGGCAGTCGGACAAGCGAGGGTGGGACAGGGCGGACAACATAATTTTACCTTTGTGGGGATGCAGGATAGGAATGCGGTTGCAGGATTATTCGGTTAGTTATTTTGCGAGAAACATCACGTCGCGGACCAGCGGCATCAGGTGCTGGCCGCCGTCGACCAGCAGCGTGGTGCCGGTCAATGCGCGCGCGCCGGCCACATAACATACGCTGTCGGCCACGTCTTGCGGCGTGCTGGAACGGCCCAGCGGCGTGGCCTGGTGCGCCGCGACAAACGCCGCTTCGCTCTGGTCGCCTGAGACCAGGGTGATGCCGGGGGCGATGCCGACCACGCGCACGGTCGGCGCCAGCGCCTGGGCCAGCACCGTCGTCGCGGTATGCAGCGCGGCCTTGGACATGGTGTATGACAAAAAATCAGGATTGAGATTGTACAGTTTTTGGTCGAGCAAGTTGATCACCACCGCCTGGCCGTCTGGCGGCGTGGCGCGGTGCAATGCCTGCGCCAGCAGCAGCGGCGCGGCCAGATTGGCATGCATGTGGGCGTCCAGTGCCTGGTAGGAAAAATCGGCGGCATTGTCGTATTCAAACAACGATGCATTGTTGACCACGCAAGTGACCGGTCCCAGCTTGGCTATCGCACGCGGCAATAATTGTTGCACCTGCGCTTCGATGGCCAGGTCGCATTGCAAGGCCGCGGCGCGCCGTCCCAGCGCCTCGATGTCCGCCACCAGGCTCAGCGCGTCCGCTTCGGACGAGCGGAAATGCACGGCGACATCCCAGCCGTCTTGCGCCAGGCCGAGCGCGATGGCGCGGCCGAGACGGCGCGCGGCGCCCGTCACGAGGGCGACCTTGGCGGGGGCGTTCTGTTGCGGCGTGGTGTGCTGTGTCATGTCTGTTGCGCCATATATATGTGCTTCTATTTAAGTGTTGATGCGATAAGTGTTGATGCAAATCTACTGAATCGGGGCGCCGGATGTGTGCCGGGCCGCGCCGATTCGCTACAATGCCGGAATGTCTCTCCCTACACCTGATCCCGACGCGCTGGCCGCGTCACTCGCCTTGCAGCACCTGATCGCCGCCGAGATCGCGCGGCAATCGGGTGCCATTTCCTTCGCCCGCTATATGGAACTGGCGCTGTACGCGCCCGACCTGGGGTATTACAGCGGCGGCGCCGCCAAGCTCGGCAAAGATGGCGATTTTACAACCGCGCCGGAAATCACGCCGCTGTTCGGTGCCACGCTGGCCCATGCGGCAGCCGCTATTATGGCGCAAAGCGCCCCCCGCATCCTCGAATTCGGCGCCGGCACCGGCAAGCTGGCGTGCGATATCCTGACCGAACTGGCCCGCTCCGGCGTCGCCATCGAGCAATACGCGATCGTCGAGCTGTCCGGCGAATTGCGCGCGCGGCAAGAGCTGGCGCTGGCTGATTTCCCGCAAGTGGTGTGGCTGGATGGCTTTCCGGACGCCTTTGACGGTGCGGTGATCGGCAATGAAGTGCTGGATGCGATGCCGGTCAATCTGATCAGCAAGACGCCCGATGGCTGGTGCGAATTGTTTGTCGGCATCAAGGAGCAGGCATTTGCCTTTATCGAACAGCCGGCCGGTGAGGCCGTGCTGGCGCAAATCGCGGCCCAGGTGCCGCAAGCCGACGACTTGCCGGTAGGCTATGTGACGGAAATCCATGGCGTCGCTTGCGGTTTCATGGCGTCGCTGGCGCGCATGTTGAACGCCGGTAAGGCCGGCGCGGCGATCTTGCTCGATTACGGTTTCCCGGCCCATGAATATTATGTCGGCCAGCGCGCCGCCGGCACGCTGATGTGCCATTACCGCCACCATGCGCATGCCGATCCGTTTTATTTGCCCGGTTTGCAGGATATCACCGCTCACGTCGACTTCACGGCGATGGCGCTGACCGCCCAGGACGCCGGCCTGGATGTGCTGGCCTATATGAATCAGGCGGCATTCCTGCTCGGCGCCGGCATCGGCGATTTGCTGCTGCGTACCGATCCATCCGAAGCGATGGCCTACTTGCCGCAATCGAACGCGCTGCAAAAACTGGTGTCCCCGGCCGAGATGGGCGAATTATTCAAGGTGCTGGTGGTCGGCCGCGCCATCGAGTTACCGGAAGTCTTGCTGGCGGCTGACCGGAGTCACCGCTTGTAAGAGCCTATCCCAGTAGTGAGCGTCTTGTTCTGGCGGCGCATCAGGAGCGCGGACCAGGCGTGAGGAGGACGCGTGGCGGGCCACGCGACGACGATCAACGCAGTCCCCGTTCCTGAGGAGCGCCAGAACAGGGCGTATTCATCTACTGGGATAGGCTCTAAGTGGAATAAGGGTGTTTTTGCTGGTCCCGGACGGATTTTTACTTGTCAAATCGGATATGATGTTTACACAGGCGCGCGGGCTGGTTTGGAGCGCCTGAGCAAACGAGAATCCCCGTCGCGGCGCTGCTTGGTAAAAATAAATCGATGGGAAAGATACACACACATTATGACAACCTGAAAGTGGCGCGCCTGGCGCCGCAGGAAGTCATACGTGCGGCGTACAAGGCGCTGAGCCAGAAATATCACCCGGACAAGAATCCCGGCGATGAAAAGGCGGCGCGCATCATGGCCATCGTCAACAGCGCCTACGGCACGCTGTCCGATCCGCAGCGGCGCAAGGAACACGATGAGTGGATCGCCGCCGAGGAGTGGGAAATCGCGTGGCTGGAAAGCACCCATCAGGAAGAAAACCGCAACAAACGCCAGGATAGCGCCGAGCCAGGCTGGGCCAGGGATGTCGCCCAGCCGCCGCGCCGCGCCCGTTCGGCCTGGCGTAGCGTGCTGTGGGGCGTCAGCCTGCTGCTGTGTCTGCTGCTCGGCTGGCTGGGCGCAATGCTGATGCTCGACAGGTCGCCATTGAGCGGCACCGCGCTGGCGTCGGCGCTGGGCAGCCTGGCGCACGCCGGCGCGCCGCCGGCCGACATGCTATCCGTGCCGGCCGCCGTCAAGTCCGAACCGAAAGCCGACACCAGCATCGATAGCTGGGCCGTCGGCAAGCCGTATGCGCCCGAACCGGCGCTGGCCAGGCCGCCTGAAGTCAAGGTGATGGCGGTAGCGCAGCTGATCCTGCAAAGTGGCCCGGCCGATATCAACTGCGAGCGCGACCGCGAATCGCAGGCGCTGGTGGCGCCGAATGGCGAAGCGTGGCCGGAACAATCCGGTTATGTGCCGGGCTTCCCGATCGGTAATAAAGGCGATGCGCTGGAAGTGACCCTGGATAACAGCGGCAATCCGTGGCCGGCCTTCATCAAACTCTACGATATCGAGCGGCGCGCGAATGTGCGCTATCTGTTCATCTTGCCCAATGATAAATTGACGGTCGATAAATTGGCCTTCGGAAAATATGAAGTGCGCTACCAGAAAATCGCCGGCGGCGCAGATGATTGCCGTGCCGCATTAAGACCCTGACTTACGACACTGACGTAAGGCGCTGGCACATCAGCAAATTATGGTTGTAAGCATGACAAAATCTGATTATCCTTGGCTTGCATCAGCATCGATGTGATCCAGGGAGCTTCACCCATGACCGATTCCAACGACGACAACTGGCTGTTAGAAGAGGATGAGGCAATGGCCGTTCCCGCCGGCCTGGCCGGACCCGACCAGCGCCACTGGCGCGTGCTGATCGTCGACGACGATGTCGATGTGCATGCGGTGACGCGGCTGGCGTTGCGCAACGTGGTGTTCAAGGAGCGCGAGCTGGAATTGTTTTCCGCCTACAGCGGCCGCGAAGCGTTTGACATCTTGCGCGACACGCCCGATATCGCGCTGGTGCTGCTCGACGTGGTGATGGAAACCGACGACGCCGGCCTGATACTGGCGCGGCGCATCCGCGAAGAATTGAATAACCAGATCGTGCGCGTGGTGTTGCGCACCGGCCAGCCGGGACAGGCGCCGGAACAGCGCGTGATCATTGAATACGATATCAATGATTACAAGGCGAAAACCGAGCTGACCACGCAAAAGCTGTTCACCACCGTCATTTCCGCGTTGCGCGCCTATGAAAGCCTGATGATGCTGGAGCGCAGCCGCATCGGGCTGGGCAAGATCCTGGCCGGCGCCACTAATCTGTACCAGATCCATTCGCTGCGCGAGTTCGCGTCCGGCGTGCTGAACCAGGTCAGCGCCATCCTCGACGTCGGCGCCGACGGCGTGCTGTGCCTGATGCAGGGCGGCAGCGGCAAGCCGTCGGTAGTGGCTGCCACCGGCAGTTACGCCGCCCTGGCCGAACTGGAAACCATGCCGGACGATCACGCGCTGGCGCCGACCATCCGCAAGGCGTTTGCCGAAAAGCGCAGTCAGTTCGAGCATCCGGCGAATGTCCTGTTCATCCAGACCGAGGGCGACCGCCAGTTGGCGATCTCCGTCACGCCGCCGTGGCCGCTGGCGCAAATCCAGCGCGATTTGCTGGAAGTGTTTTGCCAGCGCATCGCCGCCGCCTTCGACAACCTGTATATGTACGGCCAGTTGCGCAAGGCCCAGGAAGCCACGGTGGTGGCGCTGGCCGGGCTGGCGGAATTTCGCGACGGCGACACCGGCGACCATGTGCTGCGGGTGCAGACGCTGTCGAGCGCGATCGCCGCCAGCTTGAAGCAGCACGGCGTCTATCCGGACGAATTGACGCCGCAGCTGCTGGACATGATAGGACTGGCCAGTATCTTGCACGACGTCGGCAAGGTTGCCACGCCGGACAACATCTTGCTCAAGCCGGGCCGCCACAACGACGAGGAACGCGCGCAAATGCAATTGCACGCCAGCGTGGGCCAGACCATCCTGGAGCGCGCCGCCAATATGGTCGACGGCGTCAGCTACCTCAGTTACGGCGCGCAAATCGCCGGCGGCCATCACGAGCATTTCGACGGCGCCGGTTATCCGCAGGGGCTGATCGGGCGGGCGATCCCGCTGGCCGCGCGCATCGTCGCGGTGGTCGATGTGTTCGATGCACTGTTGCATGAACGGCCATACAAGGAGTCCTGGCCGTATCCGCAAGTGCGTTCGTACATCGAAGAGCGCAGCGGCAGCCAGTTCGATCCGGAAGTGGTGAGCGCGCTGATGGCGTTGGTCGATAGCGAACCGGCATCGTGGACCCCCGACTTAAAGGCCGCGCTGACAGCCTGAATACTTGTTGCGATGCAGTAATAAATTCCCGCCGTGGCGAGCGTTATGACCTTGAAGGAAGTATCATCACCTCCGGCGCCGTGCCATTTATCTTCCGGACCACCCTGGAGAATGTTGCCCGGAGGCCGCGTCGGAGATAGTGAAACATGAAACAATTGAATGGCTTGAGCGGCCTGAGCGCCTTGATCATCGAGCCGCATCCGGGCATGCGCGCCAGCCTGCATAATATGTTGAACCTGTGCGGCCTGGCCAAGATCGAGGACGCCGCCAGTTCCGGCCAGGCGATCCGCCAGCTGAGCATGAAGTCATTCGACCTGATCCTGTGCGAATACGACCTGGAAGGCGGCCAGGATGGCCAGCAAATGCTGGAAGACTTGCGCCACCATAAACTGATACACGCCAGCACCATGTTTTTCATGGTCACCGGCGAAGGCAGTTTCAGCAAGGTGGTCAGCGCCGCCGAATTGCTGCCCACCGATTACATCTTAAAGCCGTTCACCGCCGACAATATGCTGGAGCGTATCGCCCGCGCGCTGGACAAGCGCAACGCGCTGATGCCGGTCTATCAATTGATGGATGTGGGCAGCGAGCGTGCCGCGATCGACGCCTGCACCGAGGGGGCGCAGCAATATCCCCGTTACGCCACCGACTTCATGCGCCTGCGCGCCGAATTGCATATCGTGCTAGGCGAGGCGGAGCATGCCGAGCCGCTCTACGCCGGCTTGTACGACAGCAAGGCGATCGGCTGGGCCAGACTGGGCCAGGCCAAGACGCTGTTCATGCGCGGCCGCTACGAAGAAAGCAGGCAGATGCTGGAAACCTTGCTGGAAAATAACAAGAAATTCGTCGACGCCTACGACTGGCTGGCGCGGGCCCATTTTGCGCTGGGCGACTTGCCGCAATCGCAAGCCACCTTGTCGGAAGCGGTGGCGCTGTCGCCGCATGCGGTGCGCCGCTTGCGCAAGCTGGGTGAGGTGGCGCTGGCGGCCGGCGATATCGATACCGCCGCGCAGGCGCAAAAACAAGTGGTTACCAAGGCCAAGTATTCCGAATTCCGCGACCCGGAAGACCATGCGCGGCTGGTGCTGATGCTGGTGCGCAAGGGCGACCCGCTGCAGGCGGGCGCCGCGATCCGCGAACTCGACAAGTCGATGGGCGGCCAAAAGAATACCGAACTATGCAGCGCGATCGCGTCGGCGGCGCTGCACGGTCACACCGGCAATATGGTGCGCATGAACGCGTCGCTGGACCTGGCGCTGGCGGCGTGCCGCCAGAGCGTCGGCTTGTCGAGCGCGATGAAGATGGAATTGGCGCGCACTTGCCTGGACCATGGCCGCGAAGAAGAGGCGGGCGAGGTGCTGCGCGACGTGATGCGCAATGCGCCGGACAGTGCGGCGATGAAACAGGCGATGGCGGTGCTGCAATCGGCCGGGCGCGGCGAACAGGCGCTGGCGCTGGCGCGGCTCAGCCGCCAGGAAGTGGCCGACATGGTGGCGGCCGGCGCGGCCAGGGCCAAAGAGGGCGATTTCGGCGGCGCCGTCGAATTGATGCTGGAAGCGGTCGGCAAGCTGCCGGACAATCCGCAAGTGGTGTTCAACGCCGCGGTGGCGGTACTGAAATGCCTGGAGCACCGCGGCTGGGATTCCCGGCTCGGCCAGCATGCGCTGAACTTCATCGGCGGGGTGCGCCGGCTCGATCCGGCCAATCCGAAATTGCCGGTGCTGGCCGGCTTGCACCAGCAAATCCTGCGTAAATACAATGTGCGCGGCGGCGGCCTGGCGCGGCCGGTATAGCGGCCGTTGGCGGGGTGAAAAGGGGCCGCGCATAAAATTTCAAATATTTTTGCGGCGACCCTTGCGCTTTGTTTATTCGTACGGTTACAATCACGCCCCGAAGCAGCCAACTTCTTCTCTTAACGCAAAAGCAGTAGCGAATAGAGTTGACAGTTGTGAGTAGATGCTTCATACTCTGCGGTTCCTCGCGGAGGGGTGGCCGAGTGGTTAAAGGCGACAGACTGTAAATCTGTTCTCTATGAGTACGCTGGTTCGAATCCAGCCCCCTCCACCAAGTTTTTGCAAGGAAAACTGGGTAGTAGTAACAAGTGAAGAAAAATGAACGATACCTCGCGGGTGTAGCTCAATGGTAGAGCAGAAGCCTTCCAAGCTTACGACGAGGGTTCGATTCCCTTCACCCGCTCCAGTTTCCGTTCAGATGCTCGGTATGCATCGCTAGCAATACAAACAAGCCCTTGTAGCTCAGTGGTAGAGCACTCCCTTGGTAAGGGAGAGGCCACGTGTTCAATCCACGTCAAGGGCACCAGAATTCGCAGTATGCGCAGTACGTTACAACAAGCAGCAAATCTAACCAGACCGTCGGGCGCGTGCCTGAGCAATCTAATCAAATCATTAGGAGTTC
>NZ_HG322949.1:5332034-5381487 GCF_000723165.1 Janthinobacterium agaricidamnosum NBRC 102515 = DSM 9628 | reverse complement strand
TCGCTTAAGGAAATGTTGTACTTCCACCTGGGGCGTCTCAGGTGGTAGAATAGCACTCCACGAAAGTTTTACGTAGGGACGTAGCTCAATTGGCAGAGCGTCGGTCTCCAAAACCGAAGGTTGGGGGTTCGATGCCCTCCGTCCCTGCCACCATTCTGGTGCAAGGCACCGAAAGTAAAAAATGTCAAATCAATCCGTGCAAACCGTTAGCACGTCGAGTGACAAGATAAAAGTCGCGCTGGCAGTAGTGGCTGCGATTGCAGGAGTAGTCGGGTTTTACAGCCTGGCAGGCCAACCAGCTCTGGTGCGTGCAAGCGCGCTTGTGGCTGGTTTGGTTATTGCTGTTGCACTCTTGTATGTCTCGGCGACCGGCCGTGAATTCCTGAATTTCGCCAAAGAAGCCGTGCGCGAAACCAAGAAGGTCGTTTGGCCTACCCGTAAGGAAGCGACACAGATCACCTTGATCGTGTTTGCCTTCGTACTGGTGATGTCGATCTTCTTGTGGGGCACGGATAAATTGCTTGAGTTTTTGTTGTACGAAGTAATTCTGGGTTGGAAAAAATAATGAGCGAAAATGTGCACGATGATGCGGCGTCCGAAGCCGTACCGGGTGATGCCCCGGCAGCAGACACAGGCGCAGCGCTGAGCGTGCCAGTGAGTAACAAGCGCTGGTACGTGGTGCACGCTTATTCCGGCATGGAAAAAAGTGTCATGCGTGCATTGACCGAGCGTATTGAACGCGCTGGCATGCAAGATCAGTTTGGCCAGATCCTGGTGCCGATCGAAGAAGTCGTTGAAGTCAAGAACGGCGTCAAATCGGTGACCGAACGTCGTTTTTATCCCGGCTACGTGCTGGTTGAAATGGAAATGACGGACGAAAGCTGGCATCTGGTCAAGAACACCAGCAAGGTTACCGGCTTCATCGGTGGCAAGTCGAACAAGCCGACGCCGATCTCCGCGCGCGAAATCGACGGCATTATGAAGCAAATGCAAGAGGGTGTCGAAAAGCCGCGTCCAAAAACGCTGTACGAAGTCGGCGAGCAAGTACGCATCAAGGATGGTCCGTTCACGGACTTCAACGGCAACGTCGAAGAAGTCAATTACGAGAAATCCAAAGTACGCGTCTCGGTCACCATTTTCGGTCGCGCTACCCCGGTAGAGCTCGAATTCGGACAAGTCGAAAAAGTGTAAGTTGTATCAGCGCCACCAGGAGCGCCGCGGCAGTCACAGCGAAATCCGGTCAGAGGAGCCCCGCCAGGGTAGTATCGGCGGGGCGCTACTACTCAATCCAAGATAGGAGCCATCATGGCAAAGAAAATCATTGGTTTTATCAAGCTGCAAGTGCCAGCTGGTAAAGCAAACCCATCCCCACCGATCGGCCCAGCACTGGGTCAGCGCGGCCTGAACATCATGGAATTCTGCAAAGCGTTCAACGCGCAGACCCAGGGTCTCGAAGCCGGCATGCCGATTCCAGTCGTGATCACCGCGTTTGCGGACAAGTCCTTCACCTTCGTGATGAAGACGCCTCCAGCAACCTACCTGATCAAAAAAGCTGCTGCGATCACCAAAGGTTCGCCGAAACCGCATACCGACAAAGTCGGCAAGCTGACCCGCGCGCAAGCTGAAGAAATCGCTAAATTGAAAACGCCGGATCTGACCGCTGCCGACATGGATGCTGCTGTACGCACCATCGCCGGTTCCGCACGCTCGATCGGCATCACGGTGGAAGGTGTTGTATAATGGCTAAGTTATCCAAACGTATCAAAGCATTCAAAGCTAAAGTCGATCGCACCAAAGCTTACGAATTCGACAATGCAGTGGCATTGATCAAAGAATGCGCTACCGCCAAGTTCAATGAATCGATCGACGTATCGGTACAATTGGGCGTTGATCCTAAGAAATCCGACCAAGTGGTGCGCGGCTCCGTCGTGTTGCCAGCCGGCACCGGTAAAACCGTGCGCGTGGCAGTATTCGCATCGGGCGACAAAGCAGAAGCGGCTAAAGCAGCTGGCGCGGACATCGTCGGCATGGAAGACCTGGCTGAATCGATCAAAGCCGGTAACATGCCTTTCGACATCGTCATCGCTTCGCCAGATACCATGCGTATCGTTGGTACCCTGGGTCAAATCCTGGGCCCGCGCGGCTTGATGCCTAACCCGAAAGTCGGCACTGTTACTCCTGACGTCGCTACCGCCGTGAAAAACGCGAAAGCCGGTCAAGTTCAGTACCGTACCGACAAATCCGGTATCATCCACGCTACCATCGGCCGTAAATCGTTCGCCGACGCAGATTTGAAATCGAATCTGGTCGCGCTGATCGACGCGCTGAACAAAGCTAAACCAGCATCGAGCAAAGGCGTGTACCTGCGCAAAGTCTCGCTGTCGTCGACCATGGGCGCTGGCGTCCGTATCGACCAGGCTAGCCTGGCAGCTTAAGTAAAGAATCAAGTCCCGTTGCACTTTTGAGTGCGGCGGGCGCATCTTTGGGCTGTGTGTGTGTTGTCTGACAACATTCAGGCAGACAATCAAAGACCGTTGGGCCGGCAGCGACAACAAGTGCTGCTGGTTAAAAAGTTAAAAGGGAACTTTTGGCGCCCAACGCAGATGGTGTACCCGAACAAGTTTTGTAGTCCTCATGCTGCGTGAATTTATCCGCTCAGTTTAGTACTTCTTGACTTCGGACGCCGTGTTCGAACCGATGCGAGACGCTTTGCCACTCGGTAAAGAGTGTCGAACATCATTTAAGGAGGTTGACCGTGAGTCTCAATCTGAATGACAAAAAGGCCGTCGTCGCCGAAGTTTCCGCACAAGTAGCAACTGCGCAAACCATCGTCGTGGCCGAATATCGTGGCATCCAGGTTGGTCACTTGACGCAACTGCGTGCTAAAGCACGTGCCCAAGGCGTGTACCTGCGTGTGTTGAAAAACACATTGGCTCGTCGCTCCGTCGAAGGCACCCAATTCGCCAGCCTCGCCGATTCCATGACCGGCCCGTTGATCTACTCGATCTCGGACGATGCCGTTGCAGCAGCTAAAGTCATCGCTGACTTCGCTAAAACCAACGACAAACTGGTCATCACGGCAGGTAACTACGCCGGCAAATCGCTTGATAAAGCGGCTGTCGTAGCTCTGGCGAGTATTCCTTCCCGTGAAGTCCTCATTTCGCAGTTGTTGGGCGTTATGCTGGCTCCGGTGTCGGGCTTTGCACGTGGTCTGGCTGCCCTGGCAGCGAAAAAAGGCGAAGGCGCCGCTCCTGCGGAAGCAGCAGTGGAAGAAGCCCCAGCAGCCGCTTAATCGCGCGCGCTTTTTTCTCTCAGTACCAATCTGATGTAACTAACGTAATAAATTTAGGAGTTTCAAAATGGCAATTAGCAAAGACGATATCCTGGAAGCAGTTAGCGCCATGTCCGTAATGGACCTGAACGACCTGGTAAAAGCTTTCGAAGAAAAATTCGGCGTGTCGGCAGCAGCTATGGCTGCTCCAGCAGCCGGCGGCGCAGTAGCTGCAGCTGCTGAAGAGCAAACCGAGTTCAACGTTGTTCTGGACACCTTCGGCGCAAACAAAGTTGGCGTCATTAAAGCAGTTCGCGAAATCACCGGCCTGGGCTTGAAAGAAGCTAAAGACCTGGTCGATGGCGCACCAAAAACTGTGAAAGAAGGCGTATCGAAAGCCGACGCTGAAGCAGCACAGAAAAAACTGGTAGAAGCCGGCGCAACCGCTTCGATCAAGTAATATTTGTACCGGCGGCAGTTAGCGCCCGAGCCAAAGTCTGAGATTTCCCTTCGCAAGGGGGGAAATCCGACTTTGGCTCCTTTGTCGTCTGTATCGTATTTGTAATGTATTTGTAGCAGTTTTGTTCGATTCAAGCCGGAAAGCAGAGCCTTGAGGTTTCGTCTGTGTCACACGCAGCGTTGCAAATGAACACTTGCAAAACCTGAATTTTCTATCCTTTCTGTCACTCACGGAGTGTCCATGCACTACTCATTTACTGAGAAGAAACGCATTCGCAAATCATTCGCGAAGCGCGCCAACGTTCACCACGTTCCGTTCCTGCTGGCGACCCAGCTCGAGTCTTATCATAGCTTCTTGCAAGAGGACATAGCACCGTCCGGCCGCAAGAATGATGGCCTGCAGTCGGCTTTCACTTCGATTTTCCCTATCGTGTCGCACAATGGTTTTGCGCGTCTCGAATTCTTGTCGTACGTCCTGGGCGATCCTGCCTTTGACGTCAAAGAATGCCAACAGCGTGGCCTGACGTTCGCGTCGCCGCTGCGCGCCAAGGTGCGCCTGGTGATCCTGGACAAGGAATCGCCAACCAAGCCTGTCGTTAAAGAAATGAAAGAACAAGAAGTCTACATGGGCGAATTGCCGCTGATGACGACCACCGGTTCCTTCGTGATCAACGGCACCGAGCGGGTGATCGTTTCCCAGCTGCACCGTTCGCCTGGCGTGTTCTTCGAGCATGACCGCGGCAAGACCCACTCGTCCGGCAAGTTGCTGTTCTCCGCGCGTATCATTCCTTACCGCGGCTCGTGGCTGGACTTCGAGTTCGACCCGAAAGACATCCTGTTCTTCCGCGTCGACCGCCGCCGTAAGATGCCTGTGACGATCTTGCTCAAGGCAATCGGCATGTCGCATGAACAGATCCTGGCGAACTTCTTTGTATTCGATAATTTCAACCTGCGCTCGGAAGGCGCGGAGATGGAATTCGTTTCCGAACGCCTGCGTGGCGAAGTCGCGCGTTTCGACATCGTCGACAAGTCCGGCAAGACCCTGGTCTTGAAAGACAAGCGTATCAACGCCAAGCACGTGCGTGATATCGAAGCCGCCGGCATCAAGCACATCTCCGTACCGGAAGACTACCTGCTGGGCCGCGTATTGGCCAAGAACATCGTCGATGGCGACACCGGCGAAGTGGTCGCTTCCGCGAACGATGAGCTGACCGAAGACTTGCTGGGCCGCCTGCGCGAAGCCAACGTGACCGAAATCCAGACTTTGTACACCAACGACCTGGACCAGGGCGCGTACATTTCGCAAACGCTGCGCATCGACGACACCGCCGACCAGATGGCCGCCAAAGTGGCGATCTACCGCATGATGCGCCCAGGCGAACCGCCTACCGAAGATTCGGTGGAAGCGCTGTTCAACGGCCTGTTCTACAACTCGGACCGCTACGACCTGTCGGCCGTGGGCCGCATGAAGTTCAACCGCCGCATCGGCCGCGATGAACTGACCGGCGCCATGACGCTGTCGAACGAAGACGTGCTGGCCGTGATCAAGATCCTGGTGGAACTGCGCAATGGCCGCGGCGAAGTCGACGATATCGATCACTTGGGCAACCGTCGCGTGCGTTGCGTCGGCGAACTGGCTGAAAATCAATTCCGCGCCGGCCTGGTGCGGGTTGAGCGCGCCGTCAAGGAACGCCTCGGCCAGGCCGAAGCGGACAACCTGATGCCGCACGACCTGATCAACTCGAAGCCGATTTCGGCCGCGATTCGCGAGTTCTTCGGTTCGTCCCAGTTGTCGCAGTTTATGGACCAAACCAATCCTCTGTCGGAAATCACCCACAAGCGCCGCGTATCGGCGCTGGGACCCGGCGGTCTGACACGCGAACGCGCCGGCTTTGAAGTGCGCGACGTGCATCCGACCCACTACGGCCGCGTCTGCCCGATCGAGACACCGGAAGGTCCGAACATTGGTCTGATCAACTCGCTGGCTCTGTATGCCCGCCTGAATGAATACGGCTTCCTGGAAACCCCGTACCGCAAGGTCGAAGGTTCCAAGATCACCGACCAGATCGACTACCTGTCGGCCATCGAAGAAGGCCGCTACATCATCGCCCAGGCGAATGCGACCATCAACGATGCAGGCATGTTGTCCGATGAACTGGTCTCGGCCCGTGAAGCCGGCGAAACCATCCTGGTATCCCCGGAGCGCATCCAGTACATGGACGTTGCGCCGGGCCAGATCGTTTCCGTCGCCGCGTCGCTGATTCCCTTCCTCGAACACGATGATGCGAACCGTGCATTGATGGGCGCCAACATGCAACGCCAGGCAGTGCCTTGCTTGCGTCCTGAAAAAGCGCTGGTCGGTACCGGTATCGAACGCACTGTCGCGGTCGACTCGGGCACCACCGTGCAAGCATTGCGTGGCGGTATCGTCGATTACATCGATGCGGGCCGTGTCGTGATTCGCGTGAACGATGACGAAGCGCAAGCTGGTGAAGTCGGCGTCGACATCTACAACCTGATCAAGTACACCCGTTCGAACCAGAACACCAACATCAACCAGCGGCCTATCGTCAAGGTAGGCGACCGTGTCGCCAAGCGCGACGTGATCGCCGACGGCGCATCGACCGACCTGGGTGAATTGGCGCTGGGCCAGAACATGACCGTGGCGTTCATGCCATGGAATGGTCTGAACTTCGAAGATTCGATCCTGATCTCGGAAAACGTCGTCAAGGACGACCGCTACACCTCGATTCACATCGAAGAGTTGTCGGTGGTGGCGCGCGATACCAAACTGGGCGCGGAAGAAATCACCCGCGACATTTCGAACCTGGCTGAAAACCAGCTGGCTCGCCTGGATGAATCCGGTATCGTCTACATCGGCGCCGAAGTGCAAGCCGGCGACACGCTGGTCGGTAAAGTGACGCCGAAGGGCGAAACCCAGCTGACCCCGGAAGAGAAGCTGCTGCGCGCGATTTTCGGCGAAAAAGCATCGGACGTGAAAGACACCTCGCTGCGCGTGCCTTCGGGCATGATCGGCACCGTGATCGACGTGCAAGTGTTCACCCGCGAAGGCATCGTGCGCGACAAGCGTGCCCAGCAAATTATCGACGACGAACTGAAACGTTTCCGTCTGGACTTGAACGACCAGATGCGTATCGTCGAAGGCGATGCCTTCCAGCGTCTCGAAAAAATGCTGATCGGCAAAGTTGTCAACGGCGGTCCTAAAAAGCTGGCCAAGGGCGCCAAGATCACCAAGGAATACCTGGACGACCTGGACAAATACCACTGGTTCGACATCCGCCCTGCGGACGACGATGCGGCGGTAGCGCTGGAAGCGATCAAGGAATCGATCAATGAAAAACGCCACCAGTTCGACCTGGCCTTCGAAGAGAAGCGCAAGAAGTTGACCCAGGGCGACGAGCTGCAACCAGGCGTGCAAAAAATGGTCAAGGTGTACCTGGCCGTGAAACGCCGCCTGCAGTCGGGCGACAAGATGGCGGGTCGCCACGGCAACAAGGGTGTGGTTTCCCGTATTGTTCCTGTGGAAGACATGCCATACATGGCCGACGGCACGCCAGCCGACGTGGTGCTGAACCCGCTGGGCGTTCCTTCGCGGATGAACGTTGGTCAGATTCTCGAGACCCACTTGGGCTGGGCCGCCAAGGGTCTGGGTATCCGCATCGGCGAAATGCTGAAGGCGCAAACCAAGGTCGCCGAGATGCGCAAGTACCTCGAAGTGGTGTACAACGAGAATGGCCGCGCGGAAGAACTGGACAACTTCGATGATGAAGAAATCATGAAGCTGGCCGAGAACCTGAAAAAAGGCGTTCCATTCGCCACCCCGGTATTCGACGGCGCGAATGAAGAAGAGATCCGCCGCATGCTGGACCTGGCGTATCCGGACGACATCGCGAAAAACCTCGGCATGACCGCCTCGAAGAACCAGGTGACCATGTATGACGGCCGTACCGGCGAAGCGTTTGAGCGTAAAGTGACGGTTGGCGTCATGCACATGCTGAAACTGCATCACTTGGTCGATGACAAGATGCACGCCCGTTCCACCGGTCCTTACTCGCTGGTGACGCAGCAGCCATTGGGCGGTAAAGCCCAGTTCGGCGGCCAGCGCTTCGGTGAGATGGAGGTGTGGGCACTGGAAGCCTACGGCGCATCGTATGTCTTGCAAGAGATGTTGACCGTCAAGTCCGATGACGTGAATGGCCGTACCAAAGTGTACGAAAACCTGGTCAAGGGCGACCACGTGATCGACGCCGGCATGCCGGAATCGTTTAACGTGCTGGTCAAGGAAATCCGTTCGCTGGGTATCGATATCGACCTCGAACGCAACTAAAAGACAGTTTCTCTGTCATTTTGGTGTGAGTAGTACAAAGCCCGGCTGGGAAACCACGCCGGGCAATGTAGTCTCAGGAATATAGAAATTTAATCACCTCTGGAGTGATACATGAAAGCACTGCTCGATCTCTTCAAGCAAGTTCAGCAAAACGAAACCTTCGACGCGATCAAAATCGGTCTGGCTTCGCCTGAAAAAATCCGTTCGTGGTCCTACGGCGAAGTCAAAAAGCCGGAAACCATCAACTACCGTACCTTCAAGCCTGAGCGCGACGGCTTGTTCTGCGCCAAGATCTTTGGACCGATCAAGGATTACGAATGCCTGTGCGGTAAATACAAGCGTTTGAAACACCGCGGCGTGATCTGCGAAAAATGCGGCGTTGAAGTGACGCTGGCGAAAGTTCGCCGCGAGCGCATGGGCCACATCGAGCTGGCCTCGCCGACCGCCCACATCTGGTTCCTGAAATCCCTGCCGTCGCGTCTGGGCATGGTGCTCGACATGACCCTGCGCGATATCGAACGTGTGTTGTACTTTGAAGCATATGTCGTGACCGATCCAGGCATGACTCCGCTGAAAAAGTGCCAGATCATGTCGGAAGACGACTACGCCGCCAAGTACGAAGAGTACGGCGACGATTTCACCGCATTCATGGGCGCCGAAGGCATCCGCGAATTGCTGCGCTCGATCGACATCCACCGCGATGCCGAAACCCTGCGCGTGGAATTGAAGGAATCGAAATCCGAAGCCAAGATCAAGAAATACGCCAAGCGCCTGAAAGTGCTCGAGGCATTCCAGCGTTCGGGCATCAAGCCTGACTGGATGATCATGGAAGTGCTGCCGGTGCTGCCGCCGGAATTGCGTCCGCTGGTACCGCTCGATGGCGGCCGTTTCGCGACCTCGGATCTGAACGATCTGTATCGCCGCGTGATCAACCGTAACAACCGCCTGAAACGCCTGATGGAGCTGCGTGCTCCAGAAATCATCACGCGCAACGAAAAGCGCATGCTGCAAGAAGCGGTCGATTCGCTGCTGGACAACGGCCGTCGCGGCAAGGCGATGACCGGCGCCAACAAGCGTCCGCTGAAATCGCTGGCCGAGATGATCAAGGGTAAAGGCGGCCGTTTCCGTCAAAACTTGCTGGGTAAACGCGTCGACTACTCGGGCCGTTCGGTCATCGTGGTGGGTCCGCAATTGAAACTGCATCAGTGCGGCTTGCCGAAACTGATGGCGCTGGAACTGTTCAAGCCATTCATTTTCAATAAACTGGAATTGATGGGCCTGGCAACCACGATCAAGGCCGCCAAGAAGCTGGTCGAAATCCAGGAACCGGTGGTGTGGGACATCCTGGAAGACGTGATCCGTGAACATCCGATCATGTTGAACCGTGCGCCTACGCTGCACCGCCTGGGTATCCAGGCATTCGAGCCAGTGCTGATTGAAGGCAAGGCCATCCAGTTGCACCCGCTGGTCTGCGCCGCATTCAACGCCGACTTTGACGGCGACCAAATGGCGGTTCACGTACCACTGTCGATCGAAGCGCAGATGGAAGCGCGTACCCTGATGCTGGCATCGAACAACATCCTGTTCCCATCGAACGGCGAACCGTCGATCGTGCCGTCGCAGGATATCGTGCTCGGTCTGTACTACGCGACCCGCGAAGCGATCAACGCGAAGAACGAAGGGATGATGTTCCCTGACGTGTCCGAAGTGATACGCGCCTACGATAACAAGGAAGTCGAACTGACCACCCGCGTTACCGTGCGTATCACCGAGTACCCGAAAAACGCCGAAACGGGCGAATTCGAAAAAACCATCACCCGCTACGAAACCACGGTCGGCCGTGCGATCCTGTCCGAAATCCTGCCTAAAGGCTTGCCGTTCTCGGTACTGAACCGCGCGCTGAAAAAGAAAGAGATTTCGAAGCTGATCAACACCTCGTTCCGCAAGTGCGGCCTGCGCGCCACCGTGGTGTTCGCCGACAAGCTGATGCAATCGGGCTTCCGCCTGGCGACCCGCGCAGGTATTTCGATCTGCGTCGACGACATGCTGGTGCCGCCACAAAAAGTGACCCTGATCGCGACCGCCGAATCGGAAGTCAAGCAGATCGAACAGCAATACGCGTCCGGTCTGGTGACCGCCGGCGAGCGTTACAACAAGGTAGTCGATATCTGGGGCAAAACCTCGGATGAAGTCGGCAAGGCCATGATGGACCAGCTCAAGGTCGAAGACGTGACCCGCCGCGACGGCAGCAAGTCGACCCAGGAATCGTTCAACGCCATTTACATGATGGCCGACTCCGGCGCGCGCGGTTCCGCGGCGCAGATTCGCCAGTTGGCCGGTATGCGCGGCCTGATGGCGAAACCGGACGGCTCGATTATCGAAACGCCGATTACCGCGAACTTCCGCGAAGGCCTGAACGTTTTGCAGTACTTCATTTCGACCCACGGCGCTCGTAAAGGTCTGGCCGATACGGCGCTGAAAACCGCGAACTCGGGTTATTTGACCCGTCGTCTGGTCGACGTGACGCAAGACCTGGTGGTGATCGAGGACGATTGCGGCACCATGAACGGCACCGTCATGAAGGCGCTGGTCGAAGGTGGTGAAGTCATCGAACCGTTGCGCGACCGTATCCTCGGCCGCGTCGTGGTGCACGATGTCGTCAACCCTGAAACCCAGGAAACGCTGTACGAAGCCGGCACGCTGATGGACGAAGACATGGTCGAAGAGATCGAGCGTCTGTCGATCGACGAAGTCAAGGTCCGTACGCCACTGACGTGCGACACGCGCTTCGGCCTGTGCGCCAAGTGCTATGGACGCGACCTGGGCCGTGGCTTGCTGGTCAATGCCGGCGAAGCAGTCGGCGTGGTGGCGGCGCAGTCGATCGGTGAGCCTGGTACCCAGCTGACCATGCGTACCTTCCACATCGGTGGTGCGGCGTCGCGTGCGGCAGTGGCATCGTCGGTGGAAGCCAAATCGAACGGCACCATCCGCTTCACAGCAACCATGCGTTACGTGACCAACGGCAAGGGCGCGCAAATCGTCATTTCCCGTTCCGGCGAAGTGCTGATCACCGACGACCATGGCCGCGAGCGCGAGCGTCATAAGGTACCGTACGGCGCGACGCTGATCGTCAAGGACGGCATGGTCATCAAGGCCGGTACCGCCCTGGCGACGTGGGATCCGCTGACCCGTCCGATCATTACCGAATACGCCGGTCAAGTGCGTTTCGAGAACGTCGAAGAAGGCGTCACCGTGGCCCGCCAGGTCGACGAAGTCACCGGCCTGTCGACCTTGGTCGCGATCGATGCGAAACGTCGCGGTTCGCTGACCAAGACCTTGCGTCCGCAAGTCAAGCTGATCAACGACGCCAACGAAGAAGTCAAGATCGCCGGCACCGAACATTCGGTGGCGATCGGCTTCCAGGTCGGCGCGCTGATCATGGTGAAAGACGGCCAGCAAGTGTCGGTGGGTGAAGTGCTGGCGCGTATCCCGACCGAATCGCAAAAAACGCGCGACATTACCGGTGGTTTGCCACGGGTTGCCGAGCTGTTCGAAGCGCGTTCGCCGAAAGACGCCGGCATGCTGGCGGAAGTCACCGGTACGGTTGCCTTCGGTAAAGAAACCAAGGGCAAGCAACGCCTGGAAATCACCGACATGGACGGCAACAAGCATGAGTTCTTGATCACCAAGGACAAACAAGTGCTGGTGCATGACGGCCAAGTCGTGAACAAGGGCGAGATGATCGTGGACGGCCCGGCCGATCCGCAAGACATCCTGCGTTTGCTGGGGATCGAAGCGCTGGCGCGTTACATCGTCGACGAAGTGCAAGACGTGTACCGTTTGCAAGGCGTGAAGATCAACGACAAGCACATTGAAGTGATCGTGCGTCAGATGCTGCGCCGTGTTCAGATCGTCAATGCCGGCGACACCAACTACATCGTTGGCGAGCAGGTGGAGCGTTCGGAATTGCTGGACGAAAACGATCGCGTGACGTCGGAGAACAAGATCCCTGCGACCTACGAAAACGTCTTGCTGGGTATTACCAAGGCTTCCTTGTCGACCGATTCCTTCATTTCGGCCGCATCGTTCCAGGAAACCACCCGCGTGCTGACCGAAGCGGCGATCATGGGCAAGCGCGATGGTTTGCGCGGCCTGAAAGAAAACGTCATCGTCGGCCGCCTGATACCTGGCGGTACGGGCCTGGCATTCCACCGCGCACGCAAAGAGAAAGAAGCGTGGGAAGTGGAAGAGCGTCAAGCGCTGCTGCTGGCCGAAAAAGCCTCGATGGCCGGCGAAGCTGCCGAAGCGTTGCAAGACATCGAAACGCAAGCGGCTGCCGCAGCCGCACAACACGACAACGAAGCGTAATTCGCTGCTAGTCGATACCAGAACGGCGCCGGGGATGACTCCCCGGCGCCGTTTTTTTATCGCTCAGCGATGAAGAGTTTGTCGCATCGCCGCGCCCGCTCGGGCAGGGTTTGCACGACCAATTGAGCAACTTGTGCATGAGTGCCGGATTTCAAGCAAGAACTGTGCGGCAGGCACGCCAATGGCAAACGCTGGCAAGTTAGCGAAGTTAACATCGAATGACTCAGCCGCGCCATGCTGACGCTGGGGCGTAACATGCGCGCCGTTGCGTCAGGATAGTCCCAGGTGCGCCGGCCGCATGGTGCGCTTGATCGCCTGCGGCGGCATGCCGTAGGCGCGGATGAAGGCGCGGCGCATCCGTTCCGGATCGGAAAAACCGTTTTCGCGCGCCACCACGTCGATCGGGTGGCTGCTTTGTTCGATCATGATGCGGGCCGCTTCGACCCGCAAGGTTTCCACCGCCTTGGCTGGCGAGTGGCCGGTTTCCAGCCGGAAGGTACGGCTGAACTGGCGCCGGCTCAGGTTGGCCGCGTCGGCCAGCTCGTCGACCGTCAGCGTCTTGCGCAGATTCGCCTTGGCGTAGCTGAGCGCGCTCTGGATGCGGTCGGATTTCGGTTCCAGTTCCAGCAGCGCGGAAAACTGCGATTGGCCGCCGCTGCGCCGGTGGTACACCACCATCTTGCGCGCGACCGTGCGCGCGACCTCCGCTCCCAGGTCGCTTTCCACCAGCGCCAGCGCCAGGTCGATGCAGGCCGTCATGCCGGCCGAACTCCAGAACTTGCCGTCATTGATGAAGATACGGTCTTCTTCGACCTTGGTTTTCGGATATTGGCGCTGCAATTCGCGCGCCCCGCCCCAGTGCGTGGTGACCCGCCGGCCGTCGAACAAACCGGCTTCGGCCAGCAGGAACGCGCCGGTGCAGATGCTGGCGGTGCGGCGCGAATGTGCGCTGGCCTGGCGCAGGAAGTCGATGAACGCGGGCGAGGAGGTAAGCGACACCATTGCGCCAGTCACCAGGATGCTGTCGTAGTCATGCCGGCCGAATGGCTCGGTATCAATTTGCGCGCCCGACGAGCTGCGCACCAGGCCGCCGTGCTCGGACAACATGGTGATGTCGTAAAACGGCCCGCCCGGACTGCTGTTGGCAACCTCGAACGGCGTGATGGCGGCCAGGTCGACGATTTGAAAATGGGGGAAGACAACAAAGGCGATGGATTTTTTCATGATGGCCCAAACTGAGGTATATACGTCATTCAGGAAGTAGGTTATGTCCCTACACTGATTCTGTCAACTCATTCGAATAGCCGGGGCGACGCCCTGGCGCGAATGATGTACTTTGAAAGGAATTATTGTGACGACTACTGCAAACCAAGGCACCGCCCTGATTACTGGCGCATCGACCGGCATCGGCGCGGTGTACGCCGACCGTTTGGCGCACCGCGGCTACGACCTGATCCTGGTGGCGCGCAGCCTCGACAAGCTCGATGCACTGGCCGCGACGCTGGCCGCCAAGACCGGACGCAAGATCCGCACGGTCAAGGCCGATTTGAGCGACCATGCCGATTTGCGTGCTGTTGAGCATATTTTGAGAGAAGATGCCAGCATTACGGCGCTGGTGAATAACGCCGGCCTGGGCGCGACCGCCAGCCTGATCGACTCTTCGGTGGCAGATCTGGATAACTTGATCAACGTCAACGTGTTTGCGCTGACCCGCCTGACCCGCGCTGTCGCGCCCGGCCTGGTGGCCCGCGGCACCGGCACCATCATCAACATTTCGTCGATCGCCGCGCTGGCGCCAGACTTGTTGAATGGCACCTATGGCGGCGCCAAGGCGTATGTGCTGGCATTGACCCAGTCGCTGCACCATGAACTGGGCAGTAAAGGCGTACAAGTGCAAGCTGTGTTGCCAGGTGCAACCGGCACGCGGTTCTGGGACATTGCCGGTTTCCCGGCTTCCAACTTCCCTGCCGGCATGTTGATGACGCCGGAAAACCTGGTCGACAGCGCGCTGGCGGCGCTGGACCAGGGTGAAGTGGTAACCATTCCATCGCTGCCGGACGTCGAAGACTGGAACAGGATGGAAACGGCGCGCTTGGCGCTGCGGCCTAACTTGTCGCGCACCAACCCTGCCGCGCGTTACCAGCTGGCATAAGGCATAAGCTGCACCAGAGGCCGCCGGTCGAGGTTGGCGCCGGGGGCGTTCTGGCGTGGTCGCTGCAGGAGTGGTGCGCACCGGGAAAAGTTCCTCTCTACATTAATCGTAAAACTCGGGGCTGTGTTTCTGGGCCTTGCTTTGTGGTACGTCATGGTTAATCCACAACTGGGCGTGTTCGGTTTCCATCACCTGGGCGATTTTTTCCAGCGAGGCGCGGCTGGCCGCCGCATCGGCGTTGAGCGCCGGTACGCGCCGCTTGTCCCAGTTGTCCTTGAAGTGGACCGCATCGCCGCTGAGCACCACGGCGCCGGTGTTGTGCAATTTGACCAGCAGCGACTGGTGGCCCGGCGTGTGGCCCGGCGTCGACAGGATGGTCACGCTGCCGTCGCCAAACACATCGTAGTCGCCCGATACTTGCTTGACTGGCTGTTGCGGGGGAAAGCGCGGGCTGCCATCGGCTTGTTTCCAGTTGTATTCAGCGGCTTGCACCAGCAAGGTGGTGTGGGGGAACAGCGCCAGGTTGCCGGAATGGTCGGGATGGGTATGCGACAAGCCGATCCAGCGCAATTGGTCTGGCGCCACGCCGAGCGCGGCCAACTGGGCGGCCAGTGTGCTGCTGCGCTTCCAGGTGGTGCCGGTAAAACTGTTGCGCTCGCCATCGGGCAGGGCGGCGATGCTGTCCGGGATGCCGGTATCCCACAAGAACCAGTCGGCGCCATGGCGTATCAGGTAGCAATTGTCCGCCAGGTCGAAGCCTTTGCCGACATTCACGCCGGGCGACCAGCGGCCCTGGTCTTCGGCATGGCCTTGGCCGCATTCGATGACATACAATTTATCGGCGTACGGCTGGGCCATCGCCGATCCGGACAATAGTAAAAGGCATGCCGCTAAAAAAGACGTTTTTTTCATACCGTATCTCCTGGAAAGCGCTGCACATCACGGTGATGTTGACCGAAGTCGAGTGAAAGTTGATCGAGTATATGACCGGTCATATTAAAGTTCAAGTCTATAATAACTGATTTAAGCAGCCGTTCAGCGTGGATGGGGCATTCAGTCTATTCTTGTACTTGTGGATGACATGTCTTGACCCCGTAATATGACCGAATGTATTATCTGCTGCGATTTTGCCCCTATGAACCAGACAAAGGCAAGATATGAGCAAGACAACAGCATTTCAGGGGAGAGTTATGGGGAGACCTAGCGTGCGCGGCAAACTGGTGGATGCCGCTTGCGAAACACTGCAGGCGCAGGGTTTCAACGGTTGTTCGATCCAGGATATCACCGACGCCGCCGGCGTGCCGAAGGGATCGTTCTTCAATCATTTCAAGAGCAAGGAATTACTGGCGCTCGAAGCGCTGGACATGTATGCGGCGAATAACCGCATCGACTTGCTGCATGAAGAGGGCAAGACGCCGTTGCAGCGGCTGCGCCAGCATTTTGAATTCATGGCCCAGCGTTTTGTCGGCTGGGGCCATACCCGCGGCTGCCTGCTGGGCAATTTCGGCGCCGAAATGTCGGATACCCATCCCGCCATGCGTGAGGCCTTGGCTAGCGTGTTCGAGACCTGGAGCGCCAGAGTCGCCGGGGTATTGTCCGAAGCACAGGTCTTGGGCCAGGTCGATCCGCGCCATGACGCGCAAGCGTTGGGCCGTTTCGTGGTGAATGCATGGGAAGGCGCGCTGATTCGCGCCAAAGTCTTGAAAAGCCGTGCGCCGCTGGATGATTTCTTTGAAGTGTGTTTTAAGATATTGCTGAAATAAGAATATCTTTTGCGGCGGTAAAAAATTTCCCATAAGGATTATTTTTGCGCATGTCCGGCTGAATAATAAGTGAACGCTGTTGAAGTTTTTGGCATTAAGGAATGCAATATGAAAATTCAACGCGAAAACGTGATCACCACGGCGTTGGACTTGCTGGACCAGGTAGGTATTGAAGGCTTGACCATGCGCCGCCTGGCTGATGCGCTGGATATTAAGGCGGCCTCGCTGTATTGGCACTTCTCCAATAAGCAGGAATTATTGGATGGCATGGCGGATATATTAATTCAGGAAGTGGCCCGCGATATTGATACGAATACGGATTGGGATCACCGCCTGCGCCAGGTGGCGCGGGAAATGCGTGTCGCTTTAGCGGCCCGGCGCGATGGCGTCAGGGTATTTGGCGGCACTTATATCATTTCCGCAAATGGATTGCGGGTGGCTGAAGCGCTGATCGGGCCATTGCGTGCGGCAGGGCTGGCTGACCATGTCGCGAGCTGGAGCGCCTCGACCGTTTTATATTATGTGCGGGGTTTTGTCATGGAAGTGCAGGGTTTCGCCGCGGACGATGCGTCCGCTCTGTCGCAGCGGCGCGCCCAGTTTTCGTCCTTGGCCAGCGGCCGTTTCCCGCATGTGCAGGCCAGCATGGAAGCGATCTTCGAGACCGGCCTGGAGCGCCGCTTTGACACCGGGCTCGAGTTGATCATCGCCGGCTTGCGCCAGACCATCGCCGCACCATAGTATTTCCCCTCCAGGCAGCTCAGGCTTTTGCACAACACGCATGGGCTGCCCGTGGCCGTCCCGTGCTGAATAATAGTTTATTCATGCTAATATTTGGCACATGATCGCACAAGCCCTCTTTTCTCCCGCACAGCAAAAACTGCTGGCCCTGCTGTTTGTGCGGGTCAATGAAGGATTTCACTTGAACGAGATCATGCGTCTGACAGGCTTGGGCAGCGCGTCCGCGCAGCGCGAGTTGCGCCGTTTGCATGATTCCGGTTTGATCACATCTGAACGCATCGGCAATGTGCGGCGTTTCTGGCCCAACAAGGAAAGCCTGGTCTATCCGGAGTTGAGCGGCCTGGTGCAAAAAACCTTCGGCCTGGTCGGCGTGCTGCATGCGACGCTGGCGCCATTGTCGAAACAATTGCATGTCGCCTTCGTCTATGGCGCAACCGCAAGGGGACAGGATACGGTGGCGAGTAATATCGATCTCTTGCTGGTCGGCGACGATACCAATTACGGAGAATTATTATCTCGTTTAACGCCAGGCGAACGAACTTTGAAGCGCAAGATTAATCCGAATTTATATTCACTGGCCGATTATCAGCGGCGTCTGCGCGAACAACAGCCTTTCTTGATGCAGGTATTACAGCAGCCTAAGATATTTGTTATTGGCGATGAGGCTGTGTTAAAAGACGTGGAAAATATCGGATTGAATTTTCATACTGAAATAGGCCGCATGCATTTATAGTGGTGCTGTTTTTGTATTGGCGTAAAATAGGAATGACTAAGAGCGCCTGAAAAAACATCCATGGCAGCGTTAGATTGTCTTGTCGTACATTCGTACTGCCACCATGGGTGTTTTGTCAGCGGTTCCAAGTCCTGTGGCAGACCGGGAGGGTGGAGCTTATGATGAACAGACTGGAAGCATTTGGCTTGATCGTATCGCAGGCTATACGCGGCGAACTGACTTTTCCGACCAGTGTAAATGCCGCGCTGCAGTTGCAATTGGCGCTGGCGGAGCCTGACTGCCATATCGACCACGCGATCAAACTGGTGCTGGCGGAACCCTTGCTGGCGGCGCGCACCGTGGCGCTGGCGAATTCGGCGGTGTTCAGCCGCGGCGACATGGCCGCCGTCACCAGCGTGCGCGCGGCGGTGATGCGCATGGGGTACCGCAATCTGTATTCGCTGGTCGCGGCGATGGTGGTGCGCCAGTTCGGCAGCAAGATCGTCGATCCCGACCTGCGCATCAAGGCGGCCCAGTTGTGGGAACACACCGCCCATGTCGCCGCGCTGGCGCATGTGATCGCGCGGCGTATCACGCTGGTCGATCCGGATACCGCGCTGTTCGCCGGCATCGTGCATGAAGTGGGCGGCTTTTACCTGTTATCGCGCGCCGATGAATTTCCCGGCTTGCTGGATGACGATCCGGAAAACTGGATGGAATCGGCGGAAGAAATCATTTCCCGCGAAGTCATGAAGAAATTGATGATCCCGGAACCGGTGTCGACCGCCATCGATGGCTTGCGCGACGGCTTGCTGGCGATTCCACCGGATTCGCTGCTCGATACCTTGCTGCTGGCCAAGCAGCTGGCGCCGGTGGTATCGCCGTTGCAGCAAAGCTTTATGGAAATGCTGACGCCATCCGATTCGGTAATCGACTTCATCATCGACAATGACACCCTGCAAAGCATCCTTGCCGAATCGGCCGAGGAAGTTAACTCGATGAGCGCTGCGCTACTGGTGTAGCGCGCCGCAGCATGCCAGCCGGGCGTCAATGCGGATGCATCACCACCTTGATGCATTCTTCCTGCTTGTTCTGGAAAATTGCGTAGCCATGCGGCGCCTCGTCGAGGCGCAGGTGATGGGTGATGATCACCGATGGATCGATCTCGTTTCTTTGTATCCGATCCAGCAACGGTTGCAGATAACGCTGCACATGGGTTTGCCCGGTTTTGAGCGTCAATGAGCGGTTCATGACCGAACCGAACGGGATCTTGTCGCTGAAGCCGCCATATACGCCGGGTACCGACACCACCCCGCCATTGCGGCACGCCATCAGCGCCTGGCGCAAGGCGGTCGGGCGATCCGACTCCATCCGCATCGCCTGTTTGAGCCTGTCATATGCATAGGCAATACCGACACCATGGGCTTCCATGCCGACCGCGTCGATGCACGCATCCGGGCCGCGTCCGCCGGTCATTTGTTTCAATGCGTCTTGTACGTCGGTGTCGTCAAAATTGATGGTTTCGGCGCCCGATTGCTCGCGCGCCATGCGCAGCCGTTCCGGATAATGGTCGATCGCGATGACACGCTCGGCGCCGAGCAGGAAAGCGCTCTGGATCGCGAACTGGCCGACCGGGCCGCAACCCCAGACCGCCACCACGTGGCCGGGCTGGATGTCGCACGCTTCGGCCGCCATGTAGCCGGTCGGCAAAATATCGGACAAGAACAAGACTTGCTCATCCTTTAATTCGTTGGGAATCCGGATCGGCCCGACGTCGGCGAACGGCACGCGGGCGAATTCGGCCTGGCCGCCGGCATACCCGCCGGTCAGGTGCGAATAGCCGAAAATGCCGGCGGGCGAATGGCCCCACAGCTTTTGCGCCATATAGGCGTTGGGATTGGAGTTTTCGCACACTGAAAACATTTGCTGCTCGCAAAAAAAACACTGGCCGCAAGCGATCGGGAAGGGCACCACGACACGGTCGCCGATCCGTAAATTGTTCACTTGCGAACCGAGCTCGACTACTTCGCCCATGAATTCATGGCCCAGGATATCGCCCTGTTCCATGCTCGGAATCACGCCGTTATACAGATGCAGGTCGGAGCCGCAAATGGCGGTCGAGCTGATCTTGATGATGGCGTCGCGCTGGTTGATGATTTTCGGATCGGCTACCTGTTCGACCCGGACATCATGTTTGCCGTGCCAGCAATTCGCTTTCATGAACGCGCTCCTTTCTTGAAGAGGCGGCTCTTGAGGCTGCGCATGCCTGCCGGCTGGCCTTCGGTGGTGGCGATTTCGCCGGTTTCCACCCATTGCTTGAAGCGCCGCAGGCTGCGGTCGATTTGCATGTCGGGGATTGTGCTGAACAGCTTGGCGAGCGCGGCGCCAACCTTGCCGGCCGGCGGTTCGGCATGCAGGCGCATCGTGACCACCGTACCCTTGCCGCCATTCGCCGGGCTGAATTCGAGCACGCCGTTTTCATCTTCGGCGCCGCTGTCCAGCGAGCGCCAGGCCAGCCGCTTGCCGGGCTGGTCGTCGGTGATTTCGGCGTCCCACTCGGTCATGCCGCCGCTCGGCCCGCGCAGCTTCCAGTGCGAGCGGCGCTGATCGATGATGCGTACCGTATCCAGGTCCGGCATGAAGCGCGGCAAGTTTTCCAGGTCGCGCCACACTTGATAACATTCATCGGCCGAGCGGTTCACCGTGATCGATTTGGTGATCGACACGCCGGACAGGCCGGGCGGCTGTGCGGTGCTCAGTTTTTGCGGCCCGGTTTGCTTGCTGGCCACGACATCCAGCGCGGTGACGCCGGCCACCATCACGGCGGTCGCCGCGATGCGTTTGCGCGCACTGCCGGAACCGCCGGCAGCCACGCCGAGCAAGGTCAGGTCCATCGCATCGCCGGCCACGCGCGACCAGTTCCAGGCTGGCGACGAACGTTGATTCAGCAAGCCGATGCCGCACGCGACTTCGCGCAAGCCGATCACCCGCAACAACAGCGGCGAGGCCGGCAAGCCGGTGACGCGCGCCACGCGGCGCGGCGCCAGCAATTGCATCAGGCCGATGCCGATGCTGAGCCAGCCCAGCATGGTGCTCAATTGATTGATCTGCTGGTCTTGTTTGCGTCCGCTGTCTTGCCTGCGCTCTGCGCGGCCATCGCGGGTACGGGCCTGGCGCCTGGATTCCGCTTCGGCCAGCGTGCCATTATCGGTGCCGTCGGCGCCACCGGCATTCGGAAATTGCCATGAACCGTGACGGCTGCGGTTTTTTGACGGTTGTTCAGTGCTGTTTTGCATGATATCTCCCGGCATGGCGCAAGCGCGTCACACCCTAGGTTGAATGACATGCAAATTAGTCCTGCCGGGGAGGGCAGTGGTTCCTGTGCCGGTATCGAAAAATCGTGGGCTTGGTGAAGCTTTGCGTTACATCAATCAGGGATCAAGCACGGCGCCGGCCCACGTCCGGCGCCGTTCCGCTGATGGGGAGCAGCGTAACGCTTACTTCTGCTCAGCGATCCAGCGGTCGACCTTCGCTTCCAGCAGGCTCAGCGGCAAGGTGCCGTCGCCCAGCACCACCGCGTGGAATTTCGGCAAGCTGAATTTCGGACCCAGCGCGGCTTCCGCGCGCTGGCGCAATTCGAGGATTTTCAGGGAGCCGATCTTGTAGCCCAGCGCCTGGCCCGGCCATGCCATGTAACGCTCGGTTTCGCTTTTCGCCGCCGCGTCGTAGCCCAGCGTGTCGCGCATGTACTGGATGGTTTTTTCACGGCTCCACCCTTTTGCGTGCAAGCCGGTATCGACCACCAGCCGCACCGCGCGCAGCATTTCGTCGTTCAAGTGGCCAAAGTATTGGGCCGTATCGTCGTACAAGCCCATTTCCTTGCCCAGCGTTTCCGCATACAGCGCCCAGCCTTCGATGAAGGCGTTATTACCGCCGAATTTGCGGAAATCCGGCAAATTCAGTTCTTGCGTCAGCGCTATCTGGAAATGGTGGCCGGGTTTGCCTTCGTGCAAGAATAAAGTGGTCATGCCGGTGCTTGGGTACAGCTTGGGATCGGTCACCACCGACCAGAATACGCCGGGCCGCGTACCGTCCGGGGCTGGCGGGGAATAGTGGTCGGACGCGGTATCGCGGCTCAGTTCCGGTTCCAGTCGCAAATCCAGCGGCGCCTTCGGCACCAGCGTGAACAGGGCTGGCAACTTGCTGTTGAGCTGTGCGTTGAGCTTGCGATAAACGTCCAGCACTTGCTGGTCGGTCTTGAACGGGTGGAATTTTTCTTGCGCCGCGGCCCATGCCGGCAAACCGGCGGGCGGACCGTCATATCCCAGTTTCGGGCCGATGATGGCGTATTGCTGCTGGATGCGCGCCACTTCCTTCAAGCCGATTTGATGGATTTGTTCCGGCTGCAAGGCGGTGGTGGTCTGGGCGGCGACATTCGCCTGGTACCAGGCGGCGCCGTTCGGCAGCGCGCCCCGACCGCTGCTGTCGCGGCCGGCCGGCAGGTAGTCGGTTTCGACGAACCTGGCCAGGCGCACCAGCGCCGGCATCAGCTTGGCGCCGATGATGGCGCGGTAGGACTGCGTCAGCCGCTGTTTGTCGGCGTCGGAAAAATTGGCCGGGAATTTGGTGACCGGGGTGTAGTAAATGCTGGTTTCCGGGGAGTTGCTGAGCAGTTTCTGGAATTGCGGCAAGGCGGACGCAATCAGCGATTTCGGCAGCACCACGCCGTCGCGGATGCCTTCTCGCATATTGGCGATGGCCTGGTCTATCCAGGCCGGCAATTGGCCGATACGGCTCAGGTAAGCGTCGTATTGTTTGACGTTGCTGATCGGCTGCGGTCCTTCGCCGCTGGCGTAATTGGCCAGCACCACGGGCACGCTATCCATCTGGTTCAGCGGCAGCAGGTGTTCGGGAAATGTCTCGAACGCCAGTGCCGTCTTGAGTTCGTAGCCGAGGATATCGTAGCTGACCTGGTCCTTGCTGGCGAGCTGTGCGCGCTTGATGGTGTTCAGGCTGGCCAGGAATTGGCGATACAGCGCGAATTGCCTGGCGCGCACGGCCGGCGCGATACCCATGCCGAGCTGGTCGTCGTAGCGGTTGTCGCCGTATTCAGTCGCATTGAGCGGATTGAAGCGTGCTTGCGCATCGTAATATTGGTCGGCGAGTCGCTGCAATTGTTTTTGGGCTTGCGGCGCGCTGACGGCCGGAGCCGGTTGGTTTGCGGCGGCGTGGGCCGCGTTCAGCGGCGCGTAGGCAAAAACAAGCGCTGCGGCCAGGGTGCCGAGCGTGCCGGCAATAAAACGATGCGTCATGGATGAGGTCCTTGATGGGGAGTTGAAGGTGAAGGCGGCGATAAGGATACGCGATTGTCCTGCTTGTTTAAACTATTTTTGAGCCGTGCCTATGCTATTCATCAATGGCTTCCAGCCGCCAACCTTGATCGATCAACCACGGCGCCGGCCCACGTCCGGCGCCGTTCTGCTGATGAGGTGCAGCGTAACGCTTACTTCTGCTCGGCGATCCAGCGGTCGACCTTCGCTTCCAGCAGGTTCAGCGGCAAGGGGCCGTCGTCCAGCACCACCGCGTGGAATTTCGGCAAGCTGAATTTCGGACCCAGCGCGGCTTCCGCGCGCTGGCGCAATTCGAGGATTTTCAGGGAGCCGATCTTGTAGCCCAGCGCCTGGCCCGGCCATGCCATGTAACGCTCGGTTTCTCTTTTCGCCACTGTGTCGTAACCCAGCGTGTCGCTCATGTACTGGATGGTTTTTTCGCGGCTCCACCCTTTGGCGTGCAAGCCGGTATCGATCACCAGCCGCACCGCGCGCACCATCTCATCGTTCAAGTTGCCAAAGTATTGGGCCGGGTCGTTGAACAAGTCCATTTCCTTGCCCAGCGTTTCCGCATACAGCGCCCAGCCTTCGATGAAGGCGTTGTTGTCGCCGAATTTGCGGAAGTCCGGCAAGTTCAGCTCTTGCGTCAGCGCTATCTGGAAATGGTGGCCGGGCTTGCCTTCGTGCAAGAATAAAGTGGTCATGCCGGTGCTTGGATAGCGCTTGGGATCGGTCACCACCAACCAGAATACGCCAGGCCGCGTACCGTCGGGAGCTGGTGCGGTGTAATGGCTGGCCGCGGTGTCGCGGCTCAGTTCCGGTTCCAGGCGCAACTCCAGCGGCACCTTCGGCACCAGCGTGAACAGGGCTGGCAACTTGCTGTTGAGCTGTTCGTTGAGCTTGCGGTAAACGTCCAGCACTTCCTGGTCGGTCTTGAACGGACGGAATTTTTCCTGCGCGGCGACCCATGCCGGCAAACCGGCGGGCGGACCGTCATACCCCAGTTTTGGGCCGATGATGGCGTATTGCTGCTGGATGCGCGCCACTTCCTTCAAGCCGATTTGATGGATTTGTTCCGGCTGCAAGGTGGTGCTGGTCTGGGCGGCGACATTCGCCTGGTACCAGGCGGCGCCGTTCGGCAGCGCGCTCCGCCCGCTGCTGTCGCGGCCGGCCGGCAGGTAGTCGTTTTCGACGAACCTGGCCAGGCGCGCCAGCGCCGGCATCAGCTTGGCGCCGATGATGGCGCGGTAGGACTGCGTCAGCCGTTGTTTATCGGCGTCGGAAAAATTGGCCGGGAATTTGGTGACCGGGGTGTAGTAAATGCTGGTTTCCGGGGTGCTGCTGAGCAGTTTCTGGAATTGCGGCAAGGCGGACGCAATCAGCGATTTCGGCAGCACCACGCCGTCGCGGATGCCTTCGCGCATATTGGCGATGGCCTGGTCTATCCAGGCCGGCAATTGGCCGATACGGCTCAGGTAAGCGTCGTATTGTTTGACGTTGCTGATCGGCTGCGGTCCTTCGCCGCTGGCGTAATTGGCCAGCACCACGGGCACGCTATCGAGCTGGTTCAGCGGCAGCAGGTGTTCGGGAAATGTCTCGAACGCCAGCGCCGTCTTGAGTTCGTAGCCGAGGATATCGTAGCTGACCTGGTCCTTGCTGGCGAGCTGTGCGCGCTTGATGGTGTTCAGGCTGGCCAGGAATTGGCGATACAGTGCGAATTGCCTGGCGCGTACGGCCGGCACGATGCCCTTGCCGAGCTGGTCGTCGTAACGGTTGTCGCCGAATGTAGTCGCATTGAGCGGATTGAAGCGTGCTTGCGCATCGTAATATCGGTCGGCGAGTCGCTGCAATTGTTTTTGGGCTTGCGGCGCGCTGACGGCCGGAGCCGGTTGGTTTGCGGCGGCGTGGGCCGCGTTCAGCGGCGCATAGGCAAAAACAAGCGCTGCGGCCAGGGTGCCGAGCGTGCCGGCGGTAAAACGATGCGTCATGATGATGTCCTTGGTGGTGGTGAAGGTAAAGACGGCGATAAGGATACGTTATTGTTTTGCTGGTTTAAATTATTTTTGGGCCGTGCCTATGCTATTCGTCAACGCCTTCCAGCCGTCCGTATTGAGGTCCTGGCAAGATGGGCAAGGCTGGCTCGCCATCAGCGCGGTGATCCTGGCGATGCGTTCCGGCGTTTGCGGGTGCGATGAGATCCAGGCCGGCAAACCGCCGGCGCTGTCGTTCTCGCCGATCTTTTTAAAAAACGTCAACATGCCGTCCGGCTTGATGCGGGCGCGCTGCAAGGTTTGCAGGCCGAGCCGGTCGGCTTCGTCTTCCATGTCGCGGCTGAAATACAGGGCGCCGGCCTGATGGGCCAGCAGCGCCGCCACCGCGCTGACGTCGCCGACCGTCACGGCCAGCAGCGCGCCCCAGCCCAGGCTGGCGATCATCTGGCGCAGCGAGTGGCGCTGCTCGATATGCTGCACTTCATGCGCCAGCACGGCCGCCAGTTCGGTCGGGTTGGCGGCTTGTTTCAGCAACGCCGTATGCACCACCACGATCCCGCCCGGTATCGCAAACGCGTTGACCGTGTCATCCTGCTTGACGATCCAGCGATACTGATAACGTGAGCCGGCGGTCAGGCGCCGGCCGATGTCTTGCACCGCTTGCTGCAGCGGCCCGCTTTCGCTCAAGCCGCCTTGTTGGCGTATTTCAGCCAGCGCGGCCCGGCCCAGCTGTTGTTCGACGGATACGGGAATCCGTCCGGCCAGCCAGCCGGCCGCGTGCGGCGTTTGCCACCACAACAGTGCGCCCAGCAGCAGCGCGCCGCCAGCTATCGCGCCCAGCCAGCCCCAGATCTGCCGGGTATTGCGGCCGCGCTGCTGCCATTGCGCCAATTGCGGCTGCAACAGCGGCGGCGCGCTCTCCAGCAGCATCGCGATATCCGCCGCAGCGGCCGGCTTCAGTGCATGCTGCACGCCGTGTCCATCGAGCCAGTTGAGCAATAGTTCGGGGCCGTCGATGCCGCCGACGCTGATCACCAGGTCGCCGGCGTCCACCACCGGGCCGTCCGGCGCGATCAGTAGTTGCCGGCCAAAGAAATGCGCGCTGACCGGACGGCCGGACAGCAGGGCAGAAAAGGTGCGTATGCGGGTGCTCATGGCTTGTCAGCTCCTGTACAAAACGGTCGCCCCGATTATGCCGTGCCGTTTATGCGTTTGCCGTATAAGCATCACACTTATTATTCGTGGTTTATTTTTTGACATAGTCATACTCTTAAGGATGTTAAAAATATCAACCAAAAAATGATGGGGTTTGCCATGCGTTTTCCAGTTTTCCTGGCCGGTCTGGTACTCGGCGCCGCCGCGATCGCCGCACCTGTGCTCCCTTATAACGTGAATGCCGATTCCTGGGCAGAGGTTCAACAGGCGCTGCTCGCGGCCAAGGCCGACAAGCTGCCGGTGCTGCTGATTTTTGGCGCCAACTGGTGCGAGGATTGCCGGGTGCTGGACGGCGCATTGAAGGAAGGCAGAAATGCCGAGCTGATCAGGCGTGGCTTCAAGGTCGTCAAGATCGACGTCGGCAGGTTCGACCATAACATCGATATCGCCAATCAATATGGCAACCCGATCAAGAAAGGCATACCGGCCGCGGTGGTGCTGAGCGCCGACAACCAGGTGCTGTACGCCACCAAGGGCGGCGAGCTGGCCGATGCGCGGCGCATGAGCGAGAGCGGCATCTACGACTTCTTCGAACAGCAAATCATCAAGAAGCGATAAGGCCGCGGACCAGGCCCGTCAAGGTCACTCCGCCAGGCCGTGCGAAATCAATTCCAGCGGCAGTGCGGTGGTGAACTTGATCTGCTCCATCGAAAAGGCCGACGACACGCCGTTCAGCTGCGCGGCCTTGATCAGTTTTTTATAGAAGGTATCGTAGCCGCCGATGTCGGTGGTGACTACTTTCAGCAGATAATCGACGTCGCCGCTCATGCGGTGGAATTCCTGCACTTCGGGCAGTATCATCACCGCGGCGGCGAAGCGGCGCAGCCATTTTTCGTCGTGCTGGCCGGTGCGCACGCTGACGAACACCGTCACCGGCAAGCCGACTTTTTGCCGGTTGACGATCGCCACCCGGCTCTGGATATACCCTTCCTCTTCCAGCCGCTTGACGCGTTTCCAGCAGGGCGTGCTGGACAAGCCTATCTTTTCGCTGAGGCTGGCGATCGACAGCGTGCCGTCGGCTTGCAGCGCGGCCAGGATCGCGCAATCGAACTTGTCGAGTGAATTCATATCGCTTATCGGTAAGATCCAGGATGTTTATCCTGGATCTTACCAGAGTGCGAATGTTTTTTACTGCGGCCGCGCCCAGCGTCCCGTCATGCCGATCATTGTCAGCATCTTCAGGCTGTTGCCGTAATAATCTTCCTGCTGCAAGGTGCGGCCTTGCACATTGGTCCAGATGGCGTTCAGCCAGGCCTGGTTTTCCGGTGCGATCATCGCCGCCACGCCGAGCGCCGACACGAACGCCAATTCATTGACGTCGTTGGCCTTGATCGGCGTGCCGTTGAGCTTGTAGCCGCTGGCGAACTTGGCCGGATTATTGCCGGTCTGCGCGCGCGCCCATGCATTGAACGGCGTGATCGCATTGAAGGCGCGCTGGTCGCCGTAGACCAGGTAGTCGAGCGCCACCCGCCATGGATAACGCGAGGCGTTCCACGAATACTGGCCGTCGGTGGTGCCTTCCAGGAAGTTGCTGGCGGCCGGCTTGGCGGCCGTGTTCAGGTTCACCACGAAGTCCGGCACCAGCGCGGTTTGCGGGCTGTAACCGGCGCGCAAGGTGTCGATGATGGCGTAGCTGCGGTCGCGCACGGCGCTCCAGCGCGCATCGCCGGTGCTGGCGGCGAACGCGGCCAGGTGCGACTGGGTGAAGTCCGAGGTGCGGGTGGCGTAGCCGTACTTGCCGGTGGTGCCGGTCCAGTCGCCGAGCAGCAAATGCTTGCCGGATGGGTGGACTTCGCGCGCCATGATGGCGTTCAGCACGACTTGCGCCTCCTGGCGGTAATTGATCGCGCCGGTGCTGCCCCATTGGCGGTCGGCCAGCAGCAGCGCATAGGCGATGTCGAGGTCGCCGTCGGTGGCGCTGCTGCCGCCGTCGCTGGAATTGCCGCAGCCGACGATCTGGTTCCACGCCATCAGGCCGGGGCCGGAGCTGGCCTGGTGGTCGCGGAAATAGGCCACCATGCCGTCGAAGACGGTTTTTGCGCCGGCGTCTTCATCGGCCATCAGCACGCTGATTAGCATGCCGTAGCCATGCGCTTCCGAAATCGTCAGCGTGCCGTTCTGGGTGCCGCCGCCGGAAAATTTGCCGTCCGCATTGACCTTGACGAAATAACGTCCGGCGCCGCATTCCTGGGCGATGTATTTGCTTTTCCATTGCTGGTAAAAAGCCAGGCGCTGCTGGTCCAGCTGCGCCTGGCTCACATGGTTCGGGCGGATGGTGCCGGCGGTGTAGGGCTGCGGCGCGACGCCGGCCACCGCGTTGGCGGCGTTGCGCGGCGCTGCCCCGCCTTGAGGGTCGCTACCGCCGCCGCAGGCGGCAAGCATGGTCGTCATGATGGCTAAAACCAGGGTACGGTGCTGCATTCCAGGCATGGTGAATCCTCCGGTGTAAGGTGAGCGAGTGTTGGGCGATGAACGGTCCGCGCAGCGTGCGTCGTGGCGACCGCAGCCCAGTGTAAGAGGGCGCCCGGCGGCCCGCTGTCACAGGATGTAACGGGCGCGGCTGGTCGCTGTCAGTCCGGCTGCAGCGGCAATATCAGGCTGAAGCGCGCGCCGCCGAGCGGGCCGCGCGCGACGCGGATCTCGCCTTGCTGCCAGTGGGCGGCGCGCCGCGCCAGCGCCAGGCCCAGGCCGTGGCCGCTGTTTTCCGCATCGTGCGGCGCGAGCCGGACGAACGGCTCGAAGATGCGCTCGCGGTCGGCCGGCGCGACGCCGGGTCCGTCGTCGTCGACATGCAGCACGATGCTGTGCGCATCATGGTCGGCCGCGCTCAGGCGCAGCCGGGTGCGGCCATACGCGCCGGCGTTGGCCAGCAGGTTGCGCACGATCAGGTGCAGCAGCGCGCGGTCGCCGCGCAATTCGCGCACGCTGGTGTCGATCGCGAGTTCGCTGTGGCAGCGCATGCCATCGAGCCCATCGAGTTCCTCTTGCAGCCAGTCGCGCAGCAGCAGCGGTTCGCGCACCAGCGCGGCGGGCGCATCGGCCAGCCGGGCGAAGGCCAGGCTGGCGCGCACCAGCGATTCGAGTTCGGCCACGTCGTGCAGCAGGCGCTCCTGCAGGCGCCGGCGGGTGTCGTCGTCGGCGCCCCGTTCCAGCAACGCCAGCGCAAAACGCATGCGCGCCAGCGGCGTGCGCAATTCGTGCGACACCGCCTGCGACACTTCCTTGTGGCGTTCGCTCATCGCGGCGATGTCTTGCGCATGCTGTCGCAGCGCGGCCAGCAACGGCGTCCATTCGCGGCCGGCGGTCGGCAAGATCAGCGCGGGCGCGCGCGCCAGCTGGGCCAGCGCGATGCCGAGCGCCGCCATCGTCCCGGCCCGGCTGCGCCGGCGCCGCCATGCCAGCAGCAATAGCAGCGGCAACGGCAGCGTCGCGGCGGCTGCCGTCAGCCAGAACACGCGCAGGTTCAGCACGTCTTCCATCGCCGCCGCGCCCCACATCGGGCCGAACTGTATCAGCGTGTCGCGGTCCAGCGCGTAATAGGCGATTTCTTCGCTGACGCCCAGCACCGCGTGTTCATTGTCGAGCATCACGCCGGCTTCCGGCGCCAGTTCGACGCCGGCGCGCGGCACCAGCGTCAGTGGAAACTGGAAGCGCCGCTGCAGTTCCTGCAAGCGCTGCTCACGCGCGCTGCCGGACAGGCCGCGCAATTGCTCGACCAGCAAGTAGCCGGGGCCGCCCATCAGGCGCCGGAAACTGTACTCGCTGACGCCGACGGCGCCCTTGGCCGACAGGAACAGCAGCCAGGCGGTGAGCAGGCCCCAGCCGGCGCATGACAGCAGCATCAGGCCGCGCGCAACAGCGTGACGCCTAATCCGCATGCTGCGCTGCGCCGGTTTCGCTGAACAGATAGCCTTGCGTGGTGACGGTTTGTATCGTCACCGGACAATCGAGTGCGCCGAGTTTCTTGCGCAGCCGCGACACCCGCATGTCGATCGAGCGGTTGCTGCCGTCGTATGCCAGGCCGCGCAAGTGTTGCAGCAGCACTTCGCGGCCCAGCGGCAAGCCGGCGTGGCGCGCGAAGATGGCCAGCAATTCGAATTCGGCGGTCGAAAAGGCCAGGCTGGTCCCGTCCAGCGTCGCTTGCTGGCCGTGCAGGTCGACGCTGAAGCGGCCGAAGCTCAGGCAACGCGCCTGTTGCGGATGGCGCCGCAGCATGGCCCGGATGCGCGCCAGCAGCAGGCGCGGATCGACCGGCTTGACGACAAAGTCGTCGGCGCCGGCGTCGAAGCCGGTCAATTGTTCATGGTTTTCATCGAGCGCCGTCAGCATCAGGATCAGGCCCGGATAGCCGGCGCGGATCTGGCGGCAGACGCTGAAACCGTCCAGCCCCGGCAGCATGACGTCGAGAATCACCAGCGCCGGCCGCAGCCGCTCGACGAGGGCGGCCGTTGCGTCGCCGCGGTGGGCCACGCTGACATCAAATCCTTCGGCGCGCAGGAATTCGGCCGTCAGCGCGGCCAGCGGCAAGTCGTCTTCGATCAGCAACAGGGTATCTGGCATGGCGCTGGCGGCGCCGGCGCCGCGTGAACGAAAGGGCAACTATACAACATGTTGATTCAAGGAAATTAATAATTGATTTGCAACAAAGATGTTTTATGCTGGAAATTAAAGATAAATAAAATGAATATGCTCAATTAATTCGGTTGAGCAGTAATCTTTGGTATGTTTTCATGGTGGTAATTCGTTAAGCTGTCAATTCGCCACCACACTACTGACACCACCATGACCACTGAAATCTACCTCGACGGCAACGCCACCTCGGCCGTACTGCCAGCCGCCATCGCCGCCGCCACCCACGTCATGGGCGAGTTGTACGGCAACCCCAGCAGCACCCACGCCACCGGCCTGAAGGCCAAGGCCCTGCTCGACTCGGTGCGCGCGCGGGCACGGCGCATCCTCGGCGTCGGCGAGGGCCGCCTGATGTTCAATAGCGGCGCCACCGAGGGCATCCAGACCGCCGTGCTGTCGGCGCTGTGCGCCTTGCGCGAACGGCGCGAAGCGGGCGAGGCGATCGGCGCGCTGCTGCTGTATGGCGCGACCGAACACAAGGCGGTGCCGGAAAGCCTGGCGCACTGGAACCGGCTGCTGGGCTTGAACCTCGAATTACGCAAGCTGCCGGTCGATGTCAACGGCCGCCACGACCTGGACGTCTTGCGCGCGCTGGCGCCGGCGTGCGCGCTGGTGTGCACCATGGCGGCCAATAATGAAACCGGCGCGATCTCGGACCTGGCCGGCATCGAAGCCGTGCTGAACGGCACCGGCAGCGGCGCCTACTGGCTGGTCGACTGCGTGCAGGCGCTCGGCAAGCTGAAGCTCGACCTGGCGGCGACGCGCATCGATTACGCGCCGTTCTCCGGCCACAAGCTGTGCGCGCCCAAGGGCATCGGCATGTTGTATGTGCGTGCCGGCGCGCCGTTTACCTGCCTGATCATGGGCGGCGGCCAGGAGGCCGGCCAGCGCTCCGGCACTGAAAACATGGCCGGCATCGCCGCGCTGGGCGCGGTGCTGGCGGCGCTGGAAGATGGCCGCAGCTTTTGCAGCCACGAACAATTGACGGCTTTCCGCGCACGGCTGGTGGCCAGCCTGCAACTGGCGTTTCCCGGCATCGTGTTCAACATGCCGCTGGCCGGCTCCTTGCCGACCACGCTGAATTTTTCGGTGCCCGGTTTCGCCAGCAAGGAATTGCTGGACCTGTTCGACGCGGCGCGCGTGCGCGTCAGTTCCGGCAGCGCCTGTTCCGCCGCCAAGGCCGCGCCCAGCTACGTGCTGGAAGCGATGCAGGTGCCGCAATGGCGCAGCAGTTCGGCGATCCGCATGTCGTTCGGCCCGCTGGCCGATGAAGCGCTGATCGCCGCCGCCTGCCAGCGCATCGAGCGCTGCGGCCTGGCCTTGCGCAGCAGTTGCCTGATTCCCTCCGAACTGGCGCCGTCGCCGCACGACGGTTTGATCCAGCTGGGCGTCGACGGCGCCTGCACCTGGCTGTTGACGGATACGGCCAGCCGCAGCTGCGTCGTCATCGATGCGCTGGCGCCGCTGACCGACCGGGTGGCGGCCTATGTGCGCTGCCAGGGTTATACGCTGGCGGCGGTGCTGCACACCAGCTTGCCTGACGACGAGGCCGGCGCGGCGCGGCTGGCGCTGCTGGCCGCGCTCGATGTCACGCCCGCCGGTTGCGACGCGTTCGGCTGGCCCGGCGCCGCGCTGGTGCTGGGCGAACAAACCCTGCGGCGCGACGGCCTGATTTATTTGCTGGGCCGGCAAGGCGCCGCGCCGCGCTTCGCCTTCATCGGCGCGCTGCGGCCGGAGCAGGTCGATAGCGCGCTGGTCGGCGCCGACACCTTGCTGTGTCCGGCGCACGACGAGCACAGCCGCATTTGCAGCACCTTGCGTGTCAGCCAGCCGGACACGGCGGTAAATGAACGCGGCATGCACCTCGACGGACCGGGCTTGCAGCAATTCCTGCAAGCGTATCCGGACGCGCTGCTGGTCGACGTGCGCGAACCGTATGAACATGCGGCCGGCGAACTGGCCAGCTTCGGCGGCCGGCCGGCGCTGAGCGTGCCGCTGAGCCGGCTGGCCGGCTACCTCGGCGAATGGCTGCAGGGCGTGCCGCTGCCGCTGGTGTTCTTTTGCCGCAGCGGCAACCGCAGCACCAAGGCGGCATCCTGCCTGCGCCGGCTCGGTTATGCCCAGGCCTGGCATGTGACGGGCGGCATGGCACTGGGCGAAGCGATGCTGGGTACGCTCCCGTTGGCGGCCTGATCCTTAGATGCCTTGAGTGCCGTTGTAAACACCGCCCCTGCAACGGGGGCGGTGTATGGCTTTGCAGCAACAATTTCCCACAAGAATTTCCTGTCCCAAATTCCATTGATTTAGCGTATCAATCTGTGTCCAGTGTTCGTCAGCGCACAGTTCCATGCGATGCGCAGACTTACCATCTCTGACAGAGTTCCCCCTCATCGACATTCGCCGCACTGTAACGCACCTCAAACTGGTGACGGCGAGCAGCCGCATCAGCGCGTGCACACAGCGAGGTCCAAGTTGAAAGAGATAAGCACACCGATATCGGCCAAGTTTGCTCAATGGAAAGATTCCTTGAGCACGCTTGCCACCCTCAGCCCCGTGCATCCGCTCAGCGATCCGGCGGAGGACGATTTGCCGCTGCGTTCGGAATTGTTCAGTGCCATGCAAATGGCGGCCCATGGCAAGATCCTGGCCGCCAGCCACCATCTGGCAAGCAAGCGCGGCGGCAGCGACCAGTTGCTGGCGCGGCTGGCCGACAACGCCGCCGTCATCACCAACACCGTGCACGAGTTGACGGCGGCCGTCAAAAGCGGACGCCAGGTGACGCCGGCGTCGGAATGGCTGCTGGATAATTTCTATTTGATCGAAGAGCAAATCCGCACCGCCAAGCGGCATTTGCCGAAGGATTACAGCAAGGAATTGCCGCGGCTGGGAAAAGGGCCGGATCAAGGCTGTCCGCGGGCCTACAAGATTGCGCTGGAAATCATTTCGCACGGCGATGCGCGGGTCGACCTGGAAAACCTGTGCCATTTCGTCGAAGCGTATCAGGATGTCGCCACGCTGACGCTGGGCGAGCTGTGGGCGATTCCGATCATGCTGCGGCTGTCGCTGATCGAGAATTTGCGGCGCGTCGCCGCGCGCGTCGCCGAAGACCGCATCCAGCGCGACCTGGCCAATACCTGGGCCGACCAGATGACCGAGGTCGCCGAACGCAATCCCAGCGGCCTGATCTTGCTGGTGGCCGACATGGCGCGTGCCAATCCGAGCATCACCAGCGCCTTCGTGGCCGAACTGGCGCGCCGCCTGCAAGGCCAGAGCCAGGTGCTGACGCTGGCGCTGTCGTGGGTCACGCACAAGCTGGCCGAATCGGGCCTGACCATCGAACAGCAAATCCAGGTCGAGATCCAGCAGCAGGCGGCCGACCAGGTGTCGATCGCCAACAGCATCGGCAGCCTGCGCTTCCTCGGCACCATGGATTGGCAGGAATTCGTCGAAACCATGAGCGTGGTCGAGCAGACGCTGCGCTGCGATCCGTCCGGCATCTACGGCAAGATGGATTTTTCGACCCGCGACCGGTACCGCCACGTGGTCGAACGGATCGCCAAGCGCAGCCCGAAATCCGAAACCGAGGTGGCCGAACTGGCGCTGCGGCTGGCGCGCAACCATGGCGGCGGCGAGGCCGATCCGCGCTTTCATCATATCGGCTTTTATCTGGTGGGACGCGGTGTGATCGCGCTCGAAAAACTGGCCGGCGCCACACTGCCGCTGGGCGAGGCGCTGCAAAAAACCGCGCGCGCCGCGCCGTTGACGGCTTACCTGGGCGCGATCGCGATATTGACGGTCGTGACCAGCGCGCTGCTGCTGGAGCGCGCCGTGCGCTACGGCATCCACGGCTGGCTGCTGGGCGCGATCGGCGTGCTGGCGCTGCTGGGCAGCGGCCAGCTGGCGCTGGCGCTGGTGAACTGGCTGGCTACCTTGCTGACCTCGCCGCATCCGCTGCCGCGCATGGATTACAAGAGCGGCATCCCGTCCGACGCGCGCGGCATCGTGGTGGTGCCGACGCTGATCTACAGCGAACAGAATGTGGCCGAACTGTGCGAGGCGCTGGAAGTGCGCTACCTGGCCAACCGCGACGACAACCTGCGCTTTTGCCTGCTGACCGACTTTGTCGACGCGTCCGATGAAAGCATGCCGGGCGACGCGGCGCTGCTGCGCCAGGCGCAGGAAACCATCCGCCGCATGAACGACAAATACCGCGGCGAAGGCGGTTTCGGACAATCCGGACCAACCGTACTGGGCGCGCCATTTTTGCTGCTGCACCGGCCGCGCCAGTGGAATCCGCAACAGCAATGCTGGATGGGTGCCGAGCGCAAGCGCGGCAAATTGTCCGACATGAACCGCTTCCTGCGCGGCGGCGCGCGCGACCGGTTTATGGTGGTCGAAGGCGACACCGACGGCCTGGACACCATCAAATATGCCATCACGCTGGACACCGACACCCAGTTGCCGCGCGACGCGGCGCGCCAGTTCATCGCCACCATGATGCATCCGCTGAACCGGCCGCGTGTCGATGCCCGGCTGCGCCGCGTGGTGGCCGGCTACGGCATCCTGCAGCCGCGCGTCGCCGTCGCGCTGCCGAGCGCGAACGCGTCGCGCTATGAACAACTGTGCGGCGGCGAGCCGGGCATCGACCCGTACACGCGCACCGTGTCCGACCTGTACCAGGATGTGTTTTATGAAGGCTCCTACATTGGCAAGGGCATCTACGATATCGACACCTTCGAGCAGGTGCTGGGCGAGCGGCTGCCCGACAACCGCATCCTGAGCCACGATTTGCTGGAAGGCTGCTACCTGCGCGCCGGCTTGCTGAGCGATGCCCAGTTGTACGAGGAATATCCGGCCCGCTACGACGACGACGTCAGCCGGCGCCAGCGCTGGATACGCGGCGACTGGCAATTGATCGGCTGGCTGTTCGGCCGCGTGCCGGGCCGGGCCGGCACGCGCGAACGCAATCCGCTGTCGGCGCTGTCGCGCTGGAAGCTGTTCGACAATTTGCGGCGCAGCGTGGTGGCGCTGGCCACCACCTTGTCCTTGCTGCTGGCCTGGGCGGTGCTGCCGCATGCACCGTTCTGGACTGCCGTGATACTCGGCATCATTTTCGTGCCGCCGCTGTTCACCGCGCTGTACGACCTGGCGGTGAAACCGCGCGACACCTTATGGCGCCAGCATATGATGGCTTTCGAGCGGCGTTGCGGCCTGCAGTTTTCGCACGCCATGCTGACGCTGGTGTTCCTGCCTTACGAAGCCTATTTCAGCCTGGACGCGATCGTGCGCACGCTGTGGCGCCTGAACGTGTCGCACAGGCAGTTGCTGGAATGGCGCGCATCGAACGTGTTCCGCAGCGGCGCCAGCCTGGCCGGCAATTGGCGCGCGATGTGGATTTCGCCGCTGCTGGCGCTGGCGGCTGGCGCGGGCTTGTTGACCTGGCGGCCGCAGGCGTTCGCTGCGGCTGCGGTAATCCTGCTGCTGTGGCTGATTGCGCCGCTGATCGCGTGGTGGATCAGCCGTCCGGTCGAACCCAAGGCGGCCGCGCTGTCGCCGGGACAGCAGCGCTTCCTGCACGGCGTGGCGCGCAAGACCTGGACCTATTTCGACACCTTCGTCGGCCCGGAAAACCACTGGCTGCCGCCCGATAATATGCAGGAACATCCGGTCGCCGTGGTGGCGCACCGCACCTCGCCCACCAATATCGGGCTGGCGCTGCTGGCCAATCTGTCGGCCTGGGATTTCGGCTACATCACCGGCGGCCAGCTGGTCGAGCGCAGCGGGAACACCCTGCGCAGCATGGGCGAGCTGGAACGCCATCAAGGCCATTTCTACAATTGGTACGACACCCAGAGCTTGAAACCCTTGCTGCCGATGTATATCTCGACGGTCGACAGCGGCAACCTGGCCGGCCATTTGCTGACCTTGCAGCCCGGCCTGGTCGAACTGTACGACCAGCCGATCATCGGCGCGCAGATCGCGCATGGCCTCGGGGTCACCTTCGACGTGCTGGCCGAGAGCTGCGCGGTGGACGGCGGCGGGCGCATGCAGATCGCGCTGGCCGGTTTGCAAGCGGCCCTGGCCGAACCGGCGCCGTCCAGTTTGCCGGAATGGCACGCGTGGCTGAAGCGGATGGTGGCCGCCGCCGAGCAATTGCCGCCGCTGACGCAGCCTGGCAGCGATCCGCTGCCGCATATGTGGGCCGATGCGCTGGTCCGGCAATGCCGCGCCGCGCTGTTCGAACTGGTCGAGCTGGCGCCGTGGGTGGCGCTGGCCGGCGACACGGTATTCGACAGCAGCCTGGCGCGGGTGCCGACGCTGCGCGAACTGGCCGATCTGAACCCGCTGGCCGGGGTACTGTCCGACCTGGCGCCGCAAGAACGGGAACGCCAGCAGCAACTGGCGCAACTGGTGGCGCAAGGCAGCGCGCTGGCTGCGCAGCGCATGCGCGGCATCGCCCAGATCGCCGCCGAGGCGCACAATTTTGCGCAGATCGAATACGGCTTCCTGTACAACCCGGCCACCAAATTGCTGGCGATCGGCTACAACGTCAGCGAGCGCCGCCTCGACGCCAGCTATTACGATTTGCTGGCGTCCGAAGTGCGCCTGGCCAGCTTTGTCGCGATCGCCCAGGGCCAGCTGCCGCAAGAGCACTGGTTCGCGCTGGGCCGCCAATTGTGCATGGTGGCCGGCCAGCCGGTGCTGCTGTCGTGGAGCGGCTCGATGTTCGAGTACCTGATGCCGCTGCTGGTGATGCCGAACTATCCGAACACCCTGCTCGACCAGACGTATCAGTCGGTGATCGGCGCGCAAATCGATTACGGCCGCCAGCGCGACGTGCCGTGGGGCGTCTCCGAATCCGGCTACAACACGGTCGACGCCAGCCTGAATTACCAGTACCGGGCCTTCGGCGTGCCGGGGCTGGGCCTGAAGCGCGGCCTGGCGGACGACCTGGTGGTGGCGCCGTACGCCAGCATGCTGGGCCTGATGGTGCAGCCGGAAGCGGCCTGCCACAACCTGCAGCGCCTGCAGGAAGCGGGCTTCATGGGCCGCTACGGCTTTTACGAGGCGATCGACTACACCAGCGCGCGACTGCCGCGCGGCCAGGCCAGCACGGTGATCCGCTCGTTCATGGTGCACCACCAGGGCATGGGCTTGCTGGCGCTGTCGTATCTGCTGCACGAGCGGCCGATGCAGCGCCGCTTCGCATCCGACCCGCTGCTGCAATCGGCCTTGCTGGTACTGCAGGAACGCACGCCGCAAGCGGGCGCCTTTTACTCGAACACCGCCGACCTGGCGGCGCTGCGCAGCGGCGCGCCGGAGCAAACCATGCCGATGCGGATACTGCACCAGGTCCACAGTCCGATGCCGGAAACCCATCTGCTGTCGAACGGCCGCTATCACGTGATGGTGACCAGCGCCGGCGCCGGCTACAGCCGCTGGAAAGATTTGTCGGTGACGCGCTGGCGCGAAGACAGCACGCGCGACAACTGGGGTAATTTCTGCTACCTGCGCGACCTCGACGACGGCGAAACCTGGTCCACCACCTACCAGCCGACGCTGGTCGAGCCGAAGAAATACGAAGTCATCTTTTCGGAAGGGCGCGCCGAATTCCGGCGCAGCGACAAGGGCCTCGACCTGTACACCGAAATCGTGGTGTCGCCGGAAGACGATATCGAAATGCGCCGCACCCGCATCAGCAACACCTCGGACCGGCGCAGGAAGATCGAGATCACCAGCTACGCCGAAGTGGTGATGGCGCCGGCGGCGGCCGACGCGGCCCATCCGGCGTTCAGCAAGCTGTTCGTGCAGACTGAAATCCTGCGCCAGGAAAACGCCATCGTCTGCACGCGCCGGCCGCGCTCCAGGGATGAGCAAATGCCGTGGCTGCTGCACGTGATGACGGTGCACGACGGTCTCGCCGGGCCGGCTTCGTTCGAGACCGACCGCGCCGAATTCATCGGCCGCGGCCGCGCCACGCAACTGCCGCGCGCGCTGCGCTCCAGCGCGCCGCTGAAGGGCGGCCAGGGCTCGGTGCTCGACCCGGTGGTGGCGATCCGCTACAGCATCGTGCTGGAGCCGGACCAGGTGGTGACGGTCGACGTGGTGACCGGCATGACCGACACGCGCGACGCGGCGCTGCACCTGATCGACAAATACCAGGACCGCCACCTGGCCGACCGGGTGTTCGAACTGGCGTGGACCCACAGCCAGGTGGTGCTGCGCCAGCTGAACGCCAGCGAGGCCGACGCCCAGCTGTATGGCCGGCTGGCCAATACCGTGATTTATCCGAACGCCGCCCTGCGCGCCGACGCCAGCATCCTGATCAGGAACCAGCGCGGCCAGTCCGGGCTGTGGGCGTATGCGATTTCCGGCGACTTGCCGATCGTGCTGCTGCAAATCCGCGACCCGGCCAATATCGAACTGGCGCGCCAGATGGTGCAGGCGCACGCCTACTGGCGCCTGAAAGGGCTGGTGGTCGACCTGGTGATCTGGTACGAAGACCAGTCCGGCTACCGGCAGGCGTTGCACGACCAGATCATGGGGCTGATCGCGTCCGGCATCGACGCCCAGGCGATCGACCGGCCGGGCGGCATCTTCGTGCGGCTGGCCGAACAGATCGGCAACGAAGACCGGATCCTGCTGCAATCGGTGGCGCGCGCCATCATCAGCGACAGCCGCGGCACGCTGGCCGAACAGATCAAGCGCAGCGGACCGACCGCCTTGCGCATGCCGCCGCTGCTGTCGTCGGAACCGCGCGCGGATATTCACGGCAAGCCATGGCGCGCGGCGCCGCGCCCACTGATCCTGGAAAACGGCCTGGGCGGCTTTACGCCGGACGGCCGCGAATACGTGATCACGGCCAGCGAAGCGCAGCGCACCCCGGCGCCCTGGTGCAATGTGCTGGCCAATGCGCAATTCGGCAGCGTCGTTTCAGAGAGCGGCCAGGCCTATACCTGGCATGAGAACGCCCATGAATTCCGGCTCACGCCGTGGCATAACGACCCGGTCTCGGACGGCAGCGGCGAGGCGTTTTATGTGCGCGACGAACAGAGCGGGCATTTCTGGTCGCCCGGCGCCCTGCCGGCGCGCGGCAGCGGCGATTACGTGACGCGCCACGGTTTCGGCTACAGCGTGTTCGAGCACAGCGAAGCCGACATCGCCACGCAACTGAGCACCTATGTCGCGCTCGATGCGGCGGTCAAGTATTCGGTGCTCAAGGTGCGCAACGATTCGACGGTGATGCGGCGCTTGTCGGTGACCGGCTACGTCGAATGGGTGATGGGCGACTTGCGCGCCAAATCGTGCATGCACATCGCCACCGAGGTCGACACCGTCAGCGGCGCGCTGTTTGCGCGCAACGCCTATAACACCGAGTTTTCCGGCCGCGTGGCGTTCTTCACCACCGACGCCAGCATCCGCTCGATCACCTGCGACCGCAACGAATTCATCGGCCGCAACGGCAGCCTGGCCAATCCGGCCGCGTTGCGCCGCCTGCGGCTGTCGGGCAAGGCCGGCACCGGCCTCGATCCGTGCGCGGCGATCCAGGTGCCGTTCGAACTGCTGCCGGGACAAGAGCGCGAAATCGTCTTCATCCTCGGCGTCGGCGGGCGCCGCAACGCCGACGCCAGCGGCATGGTGCAGCGCCATTGCGGCGCGGCCGCCGCGCACGACATGCTGGCCGGCGTGTGCGCCCATTGGGAGAGCGTGCTCGGCGCGGTGCAGATCGACACGCCCGATCCGGCGCTCGACGTGATCGCCAACGGCTGGCTGATGTACCAGACCATCGCCTGCCGCCTGTGGGCGCGCAGCGGTTATTACCAGTCCGGCGGCGCCTACGGTTTCCGCGACCAGCTGCAGGATGCGATGGCGATGATACACACCCAGCCGCAATTGCTGAGGGCGCACCTGCTGCTGTGCGCGGCGCACCAGTTTGTCGAAGGCGACGTGCAGCACTGGTGGCATCCGCCGTCGGACCGTGGCGTGCGCACCCATTGTTCCGATGATTACCTGTGGCTGCCGCTGGCGGTGTGCCGCTACGTGACGGCGACCGGCGACTTGAACGTGCTGTCGGAAGTGGCGCCGTTTCTGGAAGGGCGCGCGGTCAAGCCGGAAGAGGATTCGTATTACGACATGCCGAGCCGTTCCGGCCAGTCGGCCGACCTGTATGAACACTGCGTGCGGGCGATCCGCCACGGCTTGCGCTTTGGCGTGCACGGCTTGCCGCTGATCGGTTCCTGCGACTGGAACGACGGCATGGACAAGGTCGGCGAACATGGCAAGGGTGAAAGCGTGTGGCTGGCGTTCTTCCTGTACGAAGTGCTGCAGCGTTTCGCCGAGGTGGCGCTGCTGCGCGGCGACAACGCCTTCGCCGCGCTGTGCCGCGAGGAAGCGCTGCGGCTGGCGGCCAACGTCGAAAATAACGCGTGGGATGGCGAATGGTACCGGCGCGCCTATTTCGACGACGGCACGCCGCTCGGTTCGCACCTCAACGAGGAATGCCAGATCGATTCGATTTCGCAAAGCTGGGGCGTGCTGTCCGGTGCCGCCGATCCGCAGCGGGTGGCCGGCGCGATGCGGCAAGTCGATGCGCGGCTGGTGCGGCGCGACGCCGGCCTGATCCAGCTGCTCGATCCGCCATTCGACAAGTCGGATTTGAACCCGGGTTACATCCGCGGTTATGTGCCGGGCGTGCGTGAGAACGGCGGCCAGTACACCCACGCCGCGATCTGGACCGCGATGGCGTTCGCCAGGATGGGGGATGGCGAACGGGCCTGGGAATTGCTGAACCTGATCAACCCGGTCAAGCATGGCGCGACGGCCGAATCGGGCGCGCGCTACAAGGTCGAACCGTATGTGGTCACCGCCGACGTGTATGGCGTGGCGCCGCATGTCGGCCGCGGCGGCTGGAGCTGGTACACCGGTTCGTCGGGCTGGATGTACCGGCTGATCGTCGAATCGCTGCTGGGCCTTGGCCTGGAAGCGGCCCAGCTGACGCTGGCGCCGCGCCTGCCGGCCGACTGGGACGGCTTCAAGCTGGCTTACCGTTATGGCGGCGCCGTGTATGCGATCGAGGTGCGCCGTGCCGCAGAGGAGGGAGAGGCCGGGCTGTCGGTGGATGGCGTCCGCCAGCCGGGCAATGTCATCATGCTGGCCGACGACGGCGAGCAGCATGCGGTGCTGCTGCTGCTTTAAAAGCCGAACCTGGCGCCGGCTCCCAGCAGCGTCGCCAGGCCGAGCAACGCGAATACCGCCGCCGCGACGCCGTGCACCAGCCGCAGCGACACGCGGTTGGCGATCTTGTCGCCGAGGTAGACCGCCGGCACGTTGGCCAGCATCATGCCGAGCGTGGTGCCCGTCACGACCGGGTACAGGTGGTTGTAGCGCGCCGCCAGCGCCACCGTCGCCACTTGGGTCTTGTCGCCCATCTCGGCCATGAAGAAGGCGATCAGCGTGGTCAGGAAGACGCCGTATCTGGCCAGCCTGGTGTCTTCTTCATCGATCTGGTCGGGGACCAGGGTCCAGCCGGCCATCGCCAGGAAGGACAGGCCCAGCACCCAGCGCAAGATATCCGGCCCCAGCAGCGACGTGATCCAGGTGCCGATGGCGGCCGCGAACGTGTGATTGGCGACCGTGGCGAGCAGGATCGCCAGCACGATCGGCAGCGGCTTGCGGAATTTGGCAGCCAGCAGGAATGCCAGCAACTGGGTTTTGTCGCCGATTTCGGCAAGGGCGACGATGCCGGTGGAGATCAAGAATGCTTGCATGGGATGGCTGGCGAGGAGGTGAAGAGGAGGGGTAACAGTTTCGGGCTGGGTGATTCACCAGTGATAAGAAGACTCCCGAACAGGCGACTCCCCTGCGCGCCGCGCATGATACGCGAATGCCAACGGCGGCGCCAGCGTGGTGCAGGCCTGTCGCACCGTTTCCATGAAGGGCGCTCTTCAATGTATTCATTACACGATGTATTGATTGATGTTCCAGGTACGGTATTGGTGATCAGCCTGAGCATGCGTATGATGTTTCAGACTGGGCATGCGCGTATTGAACAAGATTGGAAGGCTGAAAAATGAACATGTTGTTGACCTCCGCACTGTTGGCGCTGGGCATTGCGGGCGGCGCGTGCGCGCAAGGCTTGCCGGCCACTGCCTCTGGCGAGATCCTCGCCGAAAATGTGCAATGGAAGGCGTTTCCGGCGTTTCCACCCGAGGCAAGACTGGCGGTATTGATCGGCGATCCATCCCGACCCGGCCCCTACGTGGTGCGCGTGAAAGTGCCGGCGAATCTGAAACTGATGCCGCACACGCATCCGGAAGACCGTATTTATACCGTCATGTCGGGCGTGTTTTATATCGGCTACGGCACGACCTTCGACGCCGATAAACTCAAGGCGTATGCACCGGGATCGGTGATCGTCCTGCCGGCAAACACGCCGCACTTTCATTGGGCCAGATCGGGCGAGTACATCACCCAGGTATCGGGCAGCGGTCCGCTGGGCATACAGTATGTCCGGCCACAGGACGATCCGCGCAACGTGCGCAATCCACAGTACCTGCACGACGATTAAGGAACGCCTGGTTTGGCCGCGAACTGAAAAAACGGCCGCTTTTTTTTGTTGCATGTGCTTGAAAGTGATATTCTGCGCGACACCCGCCGATGACTTAGATCGGCAGGTTTTCGCAAATCATACAAAAAAGACCATGCAAAAAATGACCTTCCTGCGCGCCCTGGCTTGTGTATTCATTGCCCAGTCCAGCCTCGCCGCCCACGCCGACCCGCTCAGCTACGCCCAATACGACCAGGTCCGCACCAGCGACCTGCACCTTGACCTGAAAGCCGATTTCAAGCAAAAGACCCTGAGCGGCTTTGCCGATTTGTCGCTGAACTGGCTGGACCCGAAAGCGCGCAGCCTGGTGCTCGACACGCGCGACCTGAGCATCGCCAAGGTGCAGGTGCAGGACGACAAGGGCGGCTGGAGCGCCGCGCCGTACGCGCTCGACAAGCTGGATCCGGAAAAAGGCCAGGCGCTGCGCATCGCGCTGGCCGCGCAGCCGAAAAAAGTCCGCATCTACTACCATACCGCGCCGGGCGCCAGCGCGCTGCAATGGATGACGCCGCAGCAGACCATGTCCGGCAAGCATCCGTTCATGTTCAGCCAGTCGGAAACCATCAACGCCCGCTCGTGGGCGCCGGTGCAGGATACGCCGGCGGTGCGTTTCACGTACAGCGCGCGGATTGATGCGCCGGCCGGCCTGCGGGTGGTGATGAGCGCTGAAAACGACCAGAAGGGCACCGGCAAGGGCGGCTGGAAGTTCAAGATGCCGCAACCGATTCCATCGTATTTGCTGGCCATCGCGATCGGCGAACTCGAGGTGCGCAACATCGGTCCGCGTTCCGCGGTGTACGCCGAACCGGCGCGCATCGACGCGGCCGCGTATGAACTGGCCGATACCGAAAAAATGATCCACGCGGCCGAATCGCTGTACGGCCCGTACCGCTGGGGGCGCTACGACATGATCGTGCTGCCGCCATCGTTCCCGATCGGCGGCATGGAAAATCCGCGCCTGACTTTCCTGACGCCGACCATGATCGCCGGCGACCGCAGCCTGGTCGACCTGATCGCGCATGAGCTGGCGCACTCGTGGTCGGGCAACCTGGTCACCAACGCATCGTGGAAACACTGGTGGCTGAACGAAGGTTTCACCACCTATGTGACGACGCGCATCGTCGAATCGCTGTACGGCCAGGACGTGGCGCTGATGAACTTGCAGCTGGAGCAGGAAGAATTGTTCGCGTCGCTGAAAGACATCCCGGTCGAAAAACAGGCCTTGCTGACCAGGGGGCCTGACGCCAATCCATCGGCGACCTACACCGACGATGGACTGGCGTATCCGAAGGGCGCGTGGTTCCTGCGCACGCTGGAGCAGCGCGCCGGCCGCGCCGTGTTCGATCCTTTCCTGCGCGGCTGGTTCGACCAGCACGCGTTCCAGAGCGCCACCACCGATCAATTCGTCACCTACCTGCGCGGCAATTTGATGGCCCGGCATCCGCAGGTGTTGACCGAGGCGGAACTCGATGAGTGGCTGCATGGCAGCGGCGTGCCGGCCAGCGCGCAGCGCGCCGTGTCGCCGCGGCTGGCGGCGCTCGACGTCAAGCGCGATGCATGGCTGAAGGGCGACTTGCCGAGCGCCGGCCTGGATACCAGCAACTGGATCGCGCTCGAATGGATGCACTTCCTGAACGATATCGACGGCAAGGCCAGCGCCGCGCAACTGCGTGAACTCGACCAGGCTTACGGACTGGGCAAGAGCGGCAACAATGAAATCGCCTTCCGTTTTTACCTGGCCTCGGTGCATGCCGGCTACGACGTGCGCGCACCGCTGCAGCATTTCCTGATGAGCGTCGGCCGCCAGAAATTCGTGGTGCCGATGTATGCCGCGCTGATGCAGCGTCCCGACGACAAGGCCTGGGGCCTGGCGTTGTACGCCAAGGCGCGCGAACGCTATCACCCGGAGACGCAAGGTAGCGTCGACAAGCTGCTGGCCAAACAATAATCGAATGCCGGGGAAGCGATGATGAAAAAGGTATTGAAGATGAACCGCATGGCCGGCGCCGTGCTGCTGGCTGGTTGCGCAGCCGGCTTGCCGCTGCCGGCGCTGGCGGCTGATACCGCGCCGCTAGTGCCGGCAGTTGCCGCCGCCGTGCCGGCCTACGATCTCGACCAGGACGTGGCCAGCGCGATGAAAACCTTCGACGTGCCGGGTATCGCGATCGTCATCGTCAAGGATGGCAAGGTGGTGCTGGCCAGGGGCTTCGGTCTGCGCAAGCTGGGCGAACCGGCGCCGGTCGACGCAAAAACGCTGTTCGAGGTGGCGTCCAATTCCAAGGCGTTCACCGCCGCCACGCTGGCGATGCTGGTCGATGAAGGCAAGCTGGCGTGGGACGACCCGGTGACCAGGCATTTGCCGGGTTTCCAGATGTACGATTCGTATGTCACCGGCGCGATGACGATCCGCGACTTGCTGACCCATCGCAGCGGCCTGGGCCTGGGCGCCGGCGACTTGCTGTGGTGGCCGACCACCACCTTCAGCACCGATGAAATCATCGGCAAGCTGCGCTACATCAAGCCTGCGACCAGCTTCCGCAACAGCTACGCCTACGACAATTTGCTGTACATCGTGGCCGGCAAGATCATCGCCGAAAAGACCGGCAAGACCTGGGGCCAGGCGGTCCATGAGCGCATCCTGAAGCCGCTGGGCATGGACGGCACCACCACCAGCCTCGATGACAATATCGGCAATCCGGACGTCGCGAACCCGCACAGCAAGATCAACGGCAAGATCGCCGCCGTCAAGGCGATACCGGTGCCGAACGCGGTCGGTGCGGTCGGTATCAACACCAATGCGCAAGACATCGCCAAGTGGATGAATCTGCTGCTGGCCGAAGGTGAACTGCCGGGCGGCGACAAGGACAAGCGCTTGTTCAGCGCCGCGCAGAGCCGCGAAATGTGGAGCGCGCAAACGCCGATCAGGATCAGCGAGCCGAAACCGGCGCTGGCCGCCACCAGGCCGAATTTCAGCGCCTATGGACTGGGCTTCCAGCTAAGCGATTACAGGGGCATGAAAGTGGCGCAGCACGGCGGCGCGCTGCAAGGTTTTTATTCGACCGTGCTGATGGTGCCGCAAGCGAAACTGGGCGTGGCGATCCTGACCAACGCGGAAAACAGCGGCGTCATGACGGCGCTGAAATGGCGCATCGTCGATCATTACCTGAACGTGGCGCCGAGCGACTGGATCAAGCTGGTGTCCGGCGTCGAGCAAGAGAAGCACCAGGAAGAATTGAATAAGCTGAAGACCGCCTCGGCCGACCGCGCGGCCAAGTCGTCGCCGTCGCTGCCGCTGGCGTCCTACGACGGCGAGTATGAAGACCCGTGGTATGGCAAGGTGGTCATCAGGCACGAAGGCAAACAGCAGATCCTGACGTTCACCCGCACGCCGGACCTGACGGGCCAGCTGGAACACTGGCAGCACGACACCTTCATCGTGCGCTGGAAGGAACGCAACTTCAACGCCGACGCCTACGTCACTTTTGCGCTGAATCCGGACGGCAGCATCGACCGCGTGAAGATGGCGCCGGTATCGAAGGAGACCGATTTCAGCTACGATTTCCCGGACCTTGCGCTGACGCCGGTGAAGGCCCGGCAGGACAAGCAATAAACCGGCGCAATCAAAAGGCCACCGTTACGGTGGCCTTTTTTCATGCAACTCAGGGTTTGACGAACTTCAGCGTCATGCGGTCGCTTTCGCCGATGGCGGTGTATTTGTCGCGGTCGACGTCGCCGTTGTTGTACGTCGGCGGCAAGGCCCACACGCCTTTCGGATGGTCGGCGTTGTCTTTCGGATTGGCGTTGATTTCCGATTTCGCGGCCAGTTTGAAGCCGGCGTCCTCGGCCAGCTTGATGACATACGATTCATGCATGTAGCCGGTGCTGGCCTCGGCGTCCTGTGCCCGCGACGCCGGCAGGCGGTGTTCGACGACGCCGAACACGCCGCCCGGTTTCAGGCTGTCGTAGATATTGCTGAACAGGGTCTTGAGGCTGGCGTCGCCGCTCGGGATCCAGTTGTGGATATTGCGGAAGGTCAGCACCATGTCGACCGTGCCCTTGGGCGCGAAGTTATAGGTGGTCGGCGGCGCGAACACGCCCACCTGCACCTTGCCGAACAAGGCCGGATTGGCGTCCAGCCGCTGCTGAAAACGGGCCGCGGCGCGGCGCGAGTTTTCACTGGCCGATTGCGGGTCGCTGCCGGCCGCGATCAGCTTGCCGTGCTGGCGCAGGTACGGCGCCAGGATTTCGGTGTACCAGCCGGTTCCCGGTATCAGTTCGACCACGGTCATGTTCGGCTTGATGCCGAAGAAGGTCAGCGTTTCGTAGGGGTGGCGCGCGTCATCGCGCGTCACGTTGGCGGGGCTGCGCTGGCTGCTGGCGATGGCCGCCTTGAGGGCGTCGTCCGCCATCGCCATGCCGCTGACACCGCAGGCCAGCGTGATGGCCAGGAACAGCCCTTTCATGTTTCGCTTCATCTCTGTTTATCTCCATGTCTGCATTGATCGTTTGACGTCTATAGCCGTCAGCGCCGATCATGGTGCAAGCAGGGATGCCGGTCAAGCGGATTCGCTGGCCCAGGCCAGCACATAGTCCGGCGCCTGCTGCATGAATACCTGCGCGTGGCGATCCGCAATGGCCAGCTGGCGCCCGGCTGGAATGGTTTGCTGCTGGAGCGCATGGACGGCCTGGCGCGGCGCTTGGCCGCGCTGCTGCCGGATTAATTGGAAACAGAGTTACAGTTGATCCTGCATCCACGACTTGAGGCCGGTGACCCATGACTTGGCCGGCATGTTGAAGCGCGACTTGATCGCGGCGGCGCGTTCGTACAGCACGCTGAAATCGAGTTCCGGCGATTTCTTGAAGGCGATCACGACGATGTTTTCATCATGGATTTCGGGCACCCACACCACCGCGTCGAACACCAGTTCCATCGCCTGCAAATTCTTGTCGTAGTTCGGAAAGTCGCCGAATACATTGGTGGTCATGATGCCGTCCGCCGTCCGCCGTCAGGCAGTCGGCGCAAGCCTGGTAAAACTCGGGCGTGTCGAGCACCGGGCCGCGCGCCTCTTCATCGTACAGGTCGACTTGCAGGATATCGGCGCTGTTATGGTTGGCCGGGTCCATGACGAAGTCGAGCGCGTTCATTTCGCGCACGTCGAGGCGGGCATCGTTCGGCGGCAGCGCGAATTGCGCACCGCAGATACCGATCACGTTGGGATTGAGCTCGATCGCGGTGACCCGCGCCTGCGGCAAGCGGTGGTAGCAAAACTTGGTCAGCGCGGCGCTGCCGAGCCCGAGCTGGACGATGTGGCGCGGCTGCTCGTGGAACAGCATCCACATCATGATCCTTTGACCTATTTGACACACCTCGGCAGTATTGCCGCTCTAAATTAGACCTCATAGACGCCTCTAGCCAGAAGCTGCTGCCGCAGCCGTCAACTAAAGGTTGGCGCGTAGCGAACTTCGAGATCATCGATCACTGCTTGAGCAGCATCCTGCTGAGCGGCACTCAGTCAATCGAACACGACTGGTAGCAGTCGATTATCCATAGGCTTTGGTCTGGGCCGTTTTTCGAAGGGGCGGGGACAACTGAAGCACTCTAACACTAAGAGATAAAGAGATTCAGTTGTCCCTTCTGCACCCCGATTCCATCGCCGAAAAATTGCATAAAAGAAAAAATTTCGATGTACGTTTTGAAGATCACTGGATAAAATTCTCTTGTCGATTTGATAAATTAACAGGAGATTTTAAATGAATACCGCCACCGATAAAAAGCCCACCCTGTCCCTGGACAAAAAGAACACAGGCACCGAGGCTGGCAACCAGTCGCCGGAAAATGCACAGACCATCGGCGCGACGAAGCCGCCAGC